>NZ_JAPCIK010000022.1:0-18025 GCF_025910115.1 Pseudomonas sp. RG1 | reverse complement strand
GCCCCCCCCCCCCCCCCCCCCCCCCCCCCCCCCCCCCCCCCCCCCCCCCCCCCCCCCCCCCCCCCCCCCCCCCCCCCCCCGCCCCCCCCCCCCCCCCGCCCCCCCCCCCCCCCCCCCCCCCCCCCCCCCCCCCCCCCCCCCCACTACAGGATGTCAGTGGCCGCTAAAACCTATACATAACAAACAATCTGTATAACTATTGGAGTTCGAATCGCTAACCGGACTTCGCTCCATGCCCCCTGCCCACCGCTTGCTCCTGATCCTCGGCGACCAGCTGTCTTTCGACCTGGCCTCCCTGCAGCCACTCGATCCCCAGCACGACCTGCTGCTGATGGTCGAGGTCATGGAGGAAGCGACCCACGTCGCTCATCATCCGCAAAAAATCGCCCTGATCTTCAGCGCCATGCGCCACTTTGCCGAGGCGTTGCGCGATAAAGGCTACCGGGTCCAATACGTCCGCCTCGACGACCCGGATAACAGCGGCTCCATCCCCGGCGAATTGCAGCGCTGGCAAACCCTCACCGGCGCCGAACAGATTCATATCACCGAATGCGGCGACTGGCGTCTTGAGCAGTCAATCAAAGATTCGGGCTTGCCCGTGCATTGGCACTCAGACCGCCGTTTCCTCTGCTCCCGCGAAGAGTTCTCCAATTGGGCCAGCGGCAAGAAGCAGCTGCGCATGGAGTTTTTCTACCGCGAGATGCGGCGCAAGAGTCGGCTGCTGCTCAATGGCGACGGCACGCCGGTCGGCGGTGCGTGGAATTTCGATGCGGAGAATCGCAAGGCCCTGCCCAAACACGCCAAACCGCCCTACCCGGCACGTTTCGCCAATGATGCAATCACCCAAGAGGTGCTGGCGTTGGTCGGCGAGCGCTTCGCCAGCCATTACGGCACGCTGGACGACTTCAATTACCCGGTGACCCACGCCGACGCCCAAGCCTTGTGGCAATACTTTCTCGACTATGCGCTGGCCGGCTTCGGTGACTACCAGGACGCCATGGCCAGCGACGAGCCGTTCCTGTTTCACGCGCGGATCAGTGCCGCGCTGAACATCGGCCTGCTCGATCTGCGTCAGCTGTGCAGCGATGTCGAGGCGGCGTACTGGTCAGGGAGCATCGGCCTCAACGCTGCCGAAGGCTTCATTCGGCAGCTGATCGGCTGGCGTGAATACGTGCGCGGCGTGTACTGGCTGAAGATGCCGGATTACGCCGAGGGCAACGTGTTTGGCAACTCGCGTCCGTTGCCAGAGTTCTACTGGACCGGGCAGACACAGATGAACTGCATGCGCCAGGCCATCGGCCAAAGCCTGCAACATGCCTACGCGCACCACATCCAGCGGCTGATGGTCACCGGCAACTTTGCCTTGCTCGCCGGGATTGCGCCGAAGGAAATCTGTGAGTGGTATCTGGCGATCTACATGGACGCCTTCGACTGGGTGGAACTGCCCAATACCCTTGGCATGGTCATGCACGCCGACGGCGGTTATCTCGGCTCCAAGCCTTACTGCGCCAGCGGCCAGTACATCAATCGGATGTCGGATTACTGCGGCGACTGCGCCTACAAGGTCAAGGAAAGCAGCGCGGACGATGCCTGCCCGTTCAATGCGCTGTACTGGCACTTCCTCATGCGCCACGGCGATATCCTGCGCGGCAATCAGCGCATGGGCATGATGTACAAGAACCTCGACCGCATGCCGCTGGCCAAGCAGGATGCACTGTGGCAACGCGGACAAATGCTGTTGGCGAAACTGGATAACGGCGAAGCTTTCTAGTGCGCCTCAGGCCTGCCCGGCCATCCCGTTGCGCCCCGCCGCTTTGGCGCGGTACAGCGCCTGATCGGCGGTCTTGATCAACGCCGGCAGCGAATCCAGCTGAGCGCCCGTCCCCACCGCCATGCCGATACTCACCGTAATCCGAGCAAACGGACTGCCCGGGTGGGCGATGTTCGCCTGCTGCAAACGCTCGAGCATCAGTTGCGCCACCACGGTCGCACCGGCGCTGTCGGTGGCCGGCATGATCACCGCCATTTCCTCGCCACCGTAGCGCGCGACCAGATCCGAGGGGCGTCGCACGCAGCCTTCAAGAATTTTGCTGACAGCTTGCAGGCAGGCATCGCCGGCGACGTGGCCCAAGGCATCGTTGAACAATTTGAAGTGGTCGATATCGATCATCAGCAACGCCAGCGAGGTCCCGTCACGCTGCGCGCGCCGCGCTTCCACCGTCAGCGTTTCATCGAAGCAGCGGCGGTTGGCCAGGCCGGTCAGTGCATCCTTCAGCGCCAGCAATTCCAGCTGCCGATTGGACGCAAGCAACTGCTGTTGGGCATCGCGCAACGCCTCTTCAGCCTCAGTGCGGCGGCGGATATCGAGAATCAGGAACCAGCCGATCAATCCGGTCAGTCCCAGTAGCCCGATCACTACCACCGCCGACAGCGCTGCTTCGATACGCCACGCCGCCAGCGCCTCATCCTTGCCCAGGGCCACGGTGGTGATCAGCGGCAGGCTTTCGCTTTTACGGAATGCGTACAGCCGCTCGACGCCGTCGAGGCTGGAGGTGTAGGAGGCAGTGCCGACCGAACGGTCGACGAGGTATTTGGCGTAGATCGGCGAACTGGAGAAGTTGCGCCCCATGTCCTGCTCGCGGAACGGATAGCGCACCAGCAGCGTGCCATCGGTGTACGACAGGCCGATCGCGCCGTCCTGGCCAACGTCGAGTTTGCCGAACACGCGCAGGAAGTTTTCCACCCCCAGCGTCACCGCTACCACGCCAGCGAACTGCCCGCCGTCGTCGTTGAAGCGCCGACTGATAGTCACCACCCATTCGTGATTGGCACGGCTCTGGATCGGCGGGCCAATGAACGGCTCGCGGCTCGGGCTGTCACGGTGGTGAATGAAATAGGCGCGGTCGCTGCTGTTGGCGCCCTCCGGAATCGGCCGGTTGGAGGACATCAGCCAATGCCCGTTCCGGTCATAGATGATGATGCCGCTGAGCTGGGGCATCAACGCCTGCTGGCGGTCGATCAGGCTCTGGATGCGCTGAATCTGCGCCGGGCCGTTGCCCTCGGTTTCCAGACGTTCCACCAGCCCGAGCAAGAGCAGCGAGCTTTGCCGGACGATGCCTTCGGTGTAGGTGTTGAGCGCCTGGGTCAGGTTCAGGCCATGCACGTCGACTTCCGCCAGCGCACGCTCGCGCGAAGACCAGACTTTCCAGATCGTCAGCGAAGTCAGGGAACAGCCGATCACCAGCAGCAGGAGCATTACAAGGCGAGTATCACGCTTCACGTCAGTACCTTAAGGAAGTCCGGTATCCATTCCAGCCATCATTCGAACGTCGGCACTCACGGCGGCCACGTGTTCCGGGGCGCAAGCATACAAGCAGTGTGCAGCGGCTGCAGCAACAGAGTGTGCAGTGCTAAGCAGCGGTTGCGGCGGGTTTGAGGATTTCCACGAGAAAATCGATGAACACGTTGATCCGGCTCGATCCACGGTGGTTGGGCAGGTACAACGCGTTGATGCAACTGCTGGCGCTGCCGGGGTTGACCTCGTAGTGTTCAAGCAAGCGCGTCAGGCGTCCGGCGGCGACGTCATCGCGCACCAGCCAGTCGGCCAGCAGCGCCACACCGCCACCGCCAATTGCCGCTTCGCGCAGGATGTCGGCATTGTTGCTTTGCAGGCGACCCTGGACGTTGAGCTGAATCGGCTCTTCGTCGCCCTGAAAGGTCCAGTGGTGATGGCTACCGCCGTAGTCGAAGCGCAGGCATTGGTGCTCTAGCAGATCCCGCGGATGCTCGAGCACAGCGCTGCGCGCCAGATAATCCGGGCTGGCGACAATCCAACGCTGAAAGTGGCCGACGCGTTTGCTGACGATGTCTTCGCTGACCACCGTCGAGCCGAGCCGCACTGAAACGTCGATCTGCTCGCTGAGCAAATCGCTGACCTGATCGCTCAGCGACAGACTGATCTCCAGCCCGGGATGGCGTTCAAGCAAGCGGCTCAGGTGCGGCGCAATAAGTCGCCGGCCAAACTCCACCGGCACACTGATGCGCAAGCGGCCCTGGGCATCACTGCCACGATCGGCGACCACCGCATCGGCTTCGTCGATGGCATCGAGAATCGCCACGGCCTTCTCGAAATAGGTCTGGCCGGCGACGGTCACGCTGGTATTGCGCGTGGTGCGATTGAGCAGGCTGGCGCCCAACTCGTTTTCCAGGCCCGCCACTTGCCGTGTCACCGAAGACGTCGAAATCCCAAGCTTGCGCGCCGCCGAGGAATAGCCCCCGCAGCGCACGGTTTCAACAAACATCTTCAATGCCAGCAACTTGTCCATAAGCGGGGTCCGGTGGTGAGGGAACGCCGCTGATTGTGCATCAGCGCTCGCCACACGTCTTGTATCGTCGTGCTTGCCGGGCCTCATCGCGACCTCAGCCATCAGCCTTGCGGCTCAGGAACAGCGCCAGCGCCAACGCCGGCAACACCGCTACGGCGACGGCCGAAAGGTTCCAGCCGAAGTGTTCGTACAGCGGGCTGGCGACCAGTGAGCCGAGGGCGCCGCCGACGAAGATGCTGGTCATGTACACCGCATTCAGACGGGCGCGGCTGTGCGGGTCGAGGGCGTAGACCTCGCGCTGGCCGAGGACCATGTTCAGTTGCACGGCAAAATCCAGCAGCACCGCACACACCACCAGCCATACATAGCCACTGCCCGGCAACGCGGCGATCAACAGCGACAGCGGCGCCAGCAGTAACGCCACCAAGGTACCGCGACGACCGTGCCCGGCATCGGCCAGACGCCCGGCAATCGGCGCGGCAATTGCACCCACCGCACCGACCAGCGCAAAGATCGCCACCTGCGCCTGGCTGAAGCGGTGATGACGCATCAGCTCAATCGGCGCGAGGGTCCAGAACAGGCTGAAACTGGCGAACAGCAAACCCTGATACAGCGAACGCTGGCGCAACACAGAAAAGCGCCGGGCCAGGGCAAACACCGAACCGATCAACGCGACATAAGTGGCTTTGTGCGTCGGTACCCGGCGCGGCAGTGCCACAGCGGTAATCAGCGCGATCACCGCCATCAGTGCCGCCGCGCTGTAAAACACCCCGCGCCAGCCGAACACTTCAACCAACAGACTCGACAGCGGCCGCGACAGCAGAATCCCCAACAACAGGCCGCTCATGATGTTGCCGACCACGCGCCCCCGGCTGGCTTCCGGCGCCAGATGCGCGGCCAGTGGCACGAGAATCTGCACCGCCACCGAGGTCAGGCCGATCAGCAAAGAGAGCAGCAGGAACAGCGACGGCGAATGAGTCAGGCCAGCACACACCAGCGTGACACTGGCAGCGAGGGTGAAGCCGACCACCAGACGGCGGTTTTCCATCAGGTCGGCCAGCGGCACCAGCAGCAACAAGCCCAGCGCGTAACCGAACTGCGTCAGCGACACGATCAGGCTGGCATTGGCGCTGGACAGGCCGATCTGCGGCGCGATCAGCTCGACGATGGGTTGTGCGTAATACAGGTTGGCGACGACCGCGCCGCAGCAGAAGGCCAGAAACGCGACCATCAGGCCGGAGAGTGAAGCAGGCTGTTCGGCCGGGGCCGCAACGGCAGGGTTGCCCGTAAGCATGGTGACACCTCGTTGAGTTCGGGAAAGTTGTGCCAAGGCTACGGTCAGCCGGCGGCCGCGAGAATCCGTGCCACTGGCAACGCACTGATGCGCCGTGCGCAACGTTGCTTGTGGCGCAACGCGCTGTTGCGCGGGCCGGTGATTCTCCGCCGCAAGGGTCTTCTCTACGCTTTGGCCGTGGCGCTGACGTCCGCATCGGCGCCCTTCCCCGGCTGCTACAAGGAGCGTTTCCATGACCCGCACTGCACTCGTCCTGCCACTGTCCGCCGCGTTTTTCTGCCGACCATGAACAGCCATTTGCTCAAATCCAGAACCCTGTGGATCAGCGTCGGCGTGCTCGCGGTGATCGGCCTGATCGTCGCCGTCGCGCTGATGTGGCGCCCGGCGATCGCACCAATCAAACGGCCGACGTCATTCGATACTGCGCAGTTGCAACGCGGCGCACGGGTGGTCGAGGCCGGCGACTGCGCGGTGTGTCACACCCGCCCCGGCGGCGAATACCTGGCCGGCGGGCTGCCGCTGGTGACGCCGTTCGGCACGCTGTACAGCACCAACATCACCCCGGATGCGCAGACCGGCATCGGCGAATGGTCACTGCCGGCCTTCGAGCGGGCGATGCGTGAAGGCATTGCCCGCGACGGCCACTTTCTCTACCCGGCCTTTCCCTACGTGCACTACCGGCGCATGAGCTCCGAAGACATCGCCGACGCCTATGCCTACTTGATGAGCGGCCCCGCCGTACACGCCCCTGCGCGGCAGAACCAGATGAACTTCCCGATGAACATCCGCCCGCTGGTGTCGTTCTGGAATCTGCTGTTTCTGCATGGCGAGCCGCTCACGCCGCAGGCCGAACACAGCGCGGCATGGAATCGCGGACGCTATCTGGTCGACGGCCCGGGCCACTGCGCCGGCTGCCATTCGCCGCTGAACCTGATTGGCGCGGAGAAATCCTCGCAATATCTGCAGGGCGGCAGCGTCGATGGCTGGGAAGCGCCGGCCCTGGTCGGCCTTGGGCAGCGCGCCAATCCGTGGAATCGCGAGCAATTGGTCGGCTATCTGCGCGCCGATGTCGTCGATGGCCACGGCACACCCGCCGGCCCGATGCGCCCGGTCAGCCTGAGTCTGGCGCGCTTGCCGGCCAGCGAAGCCGAGGCGATTGCCGACTACCTGCTGAGCCTGCAAAGCCCGCAAGCGGTGAGCGAAACCACCGCGAAAAAGCAGCCGAGCAGTCAAGCGGATCACACAACCGGCGCCCTGCTCTTCAGCAGCGCCTGCGCCGGATGTCACGCACCCGCCGCGCCGATGCGTGAAATCGACGGCCGCCCAGGCCTGCAAGGCACTTCGGCGCTGCAAGCGGCCAGCCCGCGCAACTTTCTCAAGACCGTGCTCGAAGGCGTGCCCGCCATTTCCGGCGCCCCCGGCCCGGTGATGCCGCCATTCGCCGCCAGCCTCGACAACGCCCAGCTCGGCGCCCTCGCCGCGTATCTGCGCGAGCAAGCCCGCCCCGAGCAGCCATGGGCCGACCTCTCTTCCACTATTGAAGCGTTACGTCAGGAGACGAAATGAGCCAGATCACTCTCACCGTCAATGGAGCCGCCCAAGCGCTGGAGCTGGAGCCGGACATGCCGCTGCTGTATGCGCTGCGCAACCACTTGAACCTCAACGGCGCCAAGTACGGCTGCGGCCTGGGCCAGTGCGGCGCGTGCACGGTGATCGTCGACGACCAACCGGTGTTCGCCTGCCTCACGCCGTGCGCAGGCCTTGAAGGGAAAAAAATCCGCACCGTGGAAAGCCTCGGCAGCGCAGACAAACCCGGCCCGTTGCAAGCGGCATTCATCGACAAGCAGGCCGCGCAATGCGGTTACTGCATCGCCGGCATGCTGATGCGCGCGCAAACGTTGCTCGAACGCGATCCGCACCCGGACGAACAAACCATCCGCGAACACATGGCCGGCAATCTGTGCCGTTGCGGCACGCACTTGCGCATTATCGAGGCGATCAAACAGGTGGCTGGGCACAACGGGAGCCTGACATGAGCGAAGCAAACGGCTTGAACCCCAGCCGCCGGGCCTTCCTGCGTGGCGGCGCGTTGCTCATGGCTTTTACGCTGATGCCGGTAGCGCGGCGTGTCTTGGCCGACACCGAAGTCGACACCCTCGGCACCGTAGTGCTGGCCCCCGATCTGCCCGGCAGCCTGCGCACCAACCCTTACCTGGACGCGTGGATTCGCATCGGCGCCGACGGCATCACCGTGTACACCGGCAAGGTCGAACTGGGCACCGGGGTGAAAACCGCGTTGCTGCAAATTGCTGCCGAGCGATTGCAGGTGCCGGCCAGCGCGATCAACTTGCTCACCGCCGACACCGCGCTGACGCCCAACGAAGGCTACACCGCCGGCAGCCATAGCATCTTCGACAGCGGCACCGCGCTGTACAACGCCGCCGCGCAAGTGCGGGAAATGCTCGTCGATGCCGCCGCGCGCAGTTGGCAAGTCGATGCTGCGCAACTGAGCACTCGCGATGGCATCATCGAAGGGCCGAATGGTCAGCGCATGGCATATGCCGACGCGGTCAAGCATGTCGATGTGCACCAGTACGCCAAGGCGCAATCACCGGCGATGGCGGCGGCCGACTTCAAACTGATCGGCCACAACCTGCCGCGCCTGGACATTCCGGCCAAGGTCAGCGGCGGCGCGGCATTCGTCCAGGACATGCGCCTGCCGGGCATGCTGCATGCGCGGGTGATTCGCCCGCCGCGTCCCGGCTGCACGCTTCAGGCGTTCGATGCCGCGTCCATCGATACGTTGAGCGGCGTGGTCAAAGTGATTCGCGACGGCAACTATCTGGCCGTGGTCGCCCGTGATGAGTGGCAAGCGATCAAGGCCATGCGCAGCGGCATTGAAAGTGCCAAGTGGAGTGGTGGCGAGGCGATTCCCGAAGCCGCCGGGATTCACGATTTGCTCAAGCAATTGCCCTCCAAGCGCTATCCGATCAGCAACAACGGCAATGCCGGCGGCGCGACCGAAACGCGCTTCAAGGCGCGGGTGACCAAGCAGTACTTGATGCACGGTTCGATCGGCCCGTCCTGTGCGGTGGCCTGGTTCAACGACGGCGTGCTCACGGTGTGGACCCACACCCAGGGCGTCTATCCGCTGCGCGCAGGTATCGCCGAAATGCTGCGTCTGCCGCCGGAACGCGTGCGCTGCATTCACACCGAAGGCTCGGGTTGCTACGGCCACAACGGCGCCGATGATGCCGCCGCCGATGCCGCGCTGATCGCCATGCGCCTGCCGGGCACGCCGGTAAGGGTGCAATGGATGCGCGAGCAGGAAAATCTCTGGGAGCCGTACAGTTCGGCGATGGTCACCGAAATCGATGCCGGCCTCAGTCAGGGCCGTTTGCAGGACTGGAACTACGAGCTGTGGACCACGCCGCACAACGAACGCATCGTCAACGCTGGTCGCCTGCTGCCGGCACGCCTGTTGGCGAAACCCTTCACCTCGGCGCCCTCGGTGCCGATCGCCCAACCCGAAGGTGATGGCGATCGCAACGCGGTGCCGCTGTACGAGCTGGGCGCGACGCGGATCAACATGAATTTCGTCACCACCATGCCGTTCCGCACTTCGGCCATGCGCTCGCTGGGTGCGCACATCAACATCTTCGCCATCGAGGCAGGTATTGATGAGTTGGCGATCAAGGCCGGGCTCGATCCGCTGGCGTTGCGCCTGGCGCATCTGAGCGACCCACGTGCCCGGGCTGTGATTGAGCGCGTGCGTGACGAAATCGGCTGGCCCCACAAGAGCAGCGAGCCCGGCGCGGGGATCGGTTTTGCCTTCGCCCGCTACAAGAACATCATGGGTTACTGCGCCCTCGCGGTGAAGCTGCGGGTGCATCCGCAGACTGGTGAGATCCGTGTCGATCATGTGGTGACGGCGGTCGACGTCGGCCAGATCGTCAGCCCCGATGGCCTGCGCAATCAGGTCGAGGGCGGCATCGTCCAGTCGGCCAGCTGGACGCTCTACGAAAAAGTCGCCTACGACGCCGGCGGCATTCGCAGCTATGACTGGAGCGGTTATCCAATTCTGCGTTTCACGCAATTGCCGAAAAAAGTCGACGTGCACCTGCTCGATCAACCGGGCGAACCCTTCCTCGGTGCTGCCGAAATCGTCCAAGGGCCAATGGCTGCTGCGCTCGGCAACGCGGTCAGCAATGCCACTGGCCGGCGCTGGTTGAATCTGCCGCTGACTCGCTCG
Organism: Pseudomonas sp. RG1; assembly: GCF_025910115.1. Lineage (NCBI taxonomy): Bacteria > Pseudomonadati > Pseudomonadota > Gammaproteobacteria > Pseudomonadales > Pseudomonadaceae > Pseudomonas > Pseudomonas sp. RG1. The sequence goes on along the minus strand of NZ_JAPCIK010000022.1, from coordinate 8,154 downwards.
ACCCAACCCGCCTGAACCACGCCCGCGCTCGTCATGGATGAGCGCGGGTGCCGTTGCGTTGCGCGCAAAGCTGCGTAGCGCCGGCCACGGATTATCAGCCCCGCCACCCCCGGTTAAGTTACCTGCACACCGCGCGGCACCTGGCTGCCGCACTTGAACCCTACTCATCGACATCCGGAGCTACCCATGACCCGTCGCCTGTTTCAACCCATCGCACTCGGCCCTTACACCCTTGCTCATCGCGTGGCGATGGCGCCCCTGACCCGCTCGCGCGCTGGCCAGCCGGGCGACGTGCCGACCGCAATGAACGCCGAGTACTACCGCCAACGCGCCAGTGCCGCGCTGATCATCACCGAGGCCACGCAGATTTCTCAGCAAGGCCAGGGCTATGCGTGGACGCCGGGGATCTACACCGATGCGCAAGTGCAGGCCTGGCGCGAAGTCAGCACCGCGGTGCACGAGGCCGACGGTCTGATCTTCATGCAGCTGTGGCACGTCGGCCGGGTCTCGCATCCCAGCTTCCAGCCGGACGCCGGTTTGCCGGTGGCGCCGAGCGCCCTGCCTGTGCCGGGCAAGACCTTTATCGTCGATGAACAAGGCAACGGCGTGTGGGGCGATGTGCCGGTGCCGCGCGCCCTCGAAACAGCGGAAATCGCCGACATCGTCGAAGACTACCGCCGCGCTGCGCGCAACGCGTTGAACGCTGGCATGGACGGCGTGGAGATCCATGCCGGCAACGGTTATCTGCTCGATCAGTTCCTCAACAGCAACAGCAACCAGCGTGATGACGCCTATGGCGGCAGTGTGGAAAACCGTGCGCGGTTTCTGCTCGAAGTGGTCGCCGCCGTCGCTGATGAAGTCGGCGCCGAGCGCGTCGGCGTGCGTCTGACGCCAATGGGCCGCTTCATGGGCATGGGCGATGACACGCCTGAAGCGACCTTCGGTTATCTGGTCGCGGCGCTCAACCAGTGGAATCTGGCCTACCTGCACCTGGTCGAGCCGGCCATGGTCGGCACGGTCAAGGACGAAAACTTCGACCCGCGCTGGGACGCGATCATTGCCCAGCTGCGCCAGACCTGGAACGGCGTGCTGATCCTCGCTGGCGGTTACGACGCCGAGTCCGCCGAACAGGCGCTGAACGCCGATCGCGCCGACATCATTGCCTTTGGCCGGCCATTTTTGGCCAACCCGGATCTGCCGCGTCGGCTGCACGATGGCCTTGAGCTGAACACACCGGATCCGAGCAGTTTTTTCGGCGGTGATCAGCGTGGTTACGTCGATTATCCGTTTCATGCCTGAGGCTTGGGCTTCATAACTTTTAAGGTTTGTTTAAGGACTTTAAATAAAGCCTGCGGCCAGACTTTGCCCATCGATCAGGAGAGCCGCCATGAACCCGCAATCGGTGAAGTCAGACCCTTCCTGCCACCTGGCGCGCCCACTGGGCGCACTGTCCGGCTGGCAGGAACGCCGCGCCAAGGCCTACATGCTGCACGATCTGAGCCGCAGCCTGCGCGTCAGCGAGATTGCCGAACATTGCAATCTTTCACGCAGCCACTTTTCCCGGGCGTTCAAGATCGTCACCGGCTGCTCACCTCAGGAATGGATGCTGAAGATGAAGATCGACAAAGCCAAAGGGCTGTTGCTGACCTCGATGGCGATTACCGAGATTGTTTATGAATGCGGATTTTCCGATCACTCGCACTTCACCCGCACCTTCGGGCGCATGGTGGGAATGCCGCCGAAGGTCTGGCGCCAACTGATGTGCGGAGCGCGGGTGGCACCGGTGGATGCGGATGTCTGGCGGCTCAGCGATGGGTTGCTGAATTCGACGATGGCCCAGCGGTTGACGGAACTGCGGCCCTGAGTGGGACTTCAAAGGGTTTTGTTCACTCCTCCCTTTTGGCCGCGATTTTTCGCGGCTTTTTTTTAACGGCGCACCGCCGTTCGGCATTGGAGTGGCGGTGAATTCACCCCTCACCCCAGCCCTCTCCCCGAGGAGAGGGAGCCGATTTGTGTGCTTTTCCAATCCTGAGTTCAACTCGGACTTTCACGTCGGCGTATCTCCCCCAAACACCCCGGTCAGTCCCCTCTCCCTCCGGGAGAGGGTTAGGGTGAGGGGCTTTTGATCCTCGCGTCCGGCGCAAGCGGCAGTCTGAAGCAGATCCGCGCGCCCTCTTCGCTGTCTTCCACGCGCAACGTCCCGCCATGGGCGCCTATCACCGTTCGGCAAATCGCCAGGCCCATGCCCATGCCGCTGCCCTTGGTGGTGAAGAACGCATCGAAAATTTCTTCATGCTGATGCTCGGCGATCCCCGGCCCGTTGTCTTGAAAAGCCACGCAGACCTGCCCATCGGACAGCGTCGACTCAATCACCAGGCGCCCGTCAGTCACGCCCTGCCCACCCATTGCTTCCAGCGCGTTGACGATCAGGTTGTAGATCACCTGCTGGATCTGCACCCGATCCCCCAGTACCGGGTCAGCAGCGTTGAGTTGCGTGTGCAAGCTCACCCCGCGATTGTGCACATCGCTGGCCGTCAGTTGCACGACCTCACCGATCAACGCGTCAATCGACACCGGCAATCGTTGCAACGGCGCCTGCCTGGCCAATGCGCGCAAGGCCTGGACGATCTCGGTGGCACGGGCGCTGTCGGAGCGGATGTCTTCGAGTCCCTGAATAGCCTCGTCGAGATCAGGCGTGTCGCGCTTGAGCCAGCGCAGACTGGCCGAGGCGTTCGATGAAATGCCCAGCAGCGGCTGGCTGATTTCGTGGGCGATCGAGGCCGACAGTTCGCCCATCATTTTCAGGTGCGAGTTGCGCGCCAGTTCCGCCCGCGAGCTGCGCAAGTCGGCTTCCATCTGCGCGCGCAAGCGGTTGTCTTCGACCAGTTGCGCGTAGAGCCGCGCGGTCTGCAGCGACACCGCTGCCTGCGAGGCGAGAATTTCCAGCATGGTCAGGCGTTCGGCGCTGAACAGCTTCGGTACCAGGCTGTTTTCCAGATACACCAGACCGATCAGCGCGCCTTGCTTGAGCAACGGCAGGCACATCAGCGAGCGCGTCTGCCGTTGCTGCAGATCAGCGCTGTAGGCTTGCGGGCAGTCGGCGCGGGCATCGTCAAGCACCAGCGGCGTGCGCGTGCGCATGGTCGAATTGAGCACTGAAACCGGCGCGATCTGCTCTAGCGAGCGATCGTCGTCCTGACAGACCCGCACGTTGCCCGCCTCGACATGCGCGGCAGCGGCCAATTGCAACTCACCCTCGGCGACCAACAGCAGCGCGCCGCGGTCGGCACCGGCCTGAATCATCAAGTGATTCATCAAGGTCTCCACCAGCCGATCGAGCAACACCTCTTGCGAGACCGCGCGTGCCGCTTCAATGCCGACTTCCAGATCAAGGCGCACCCGCGTCACCGGCGTTCCCGCTTGAAGGGTATGCTCGTGGGCGAGAAACGGATGCTGCGCTTCGAGCTGGCGCGCCTTGGCTTCAGCGCCCCACAGCACATAGCAGTCGCGCGCAACACGCAGGTGATGATGCGTGCCGGAGACCAGGCCGTTGGCCAGGCAGACCTCGGCCAGTTGTTCATGTGCCAGTGCTTGCTCATGGATAAACCCGGCAGCGGCCGCCGCGATTTGCGCTTGGTCGAAGCAGCGAATGGCGGCCAGCCCTTCGCCGCGCACGCGGGCCATCGCGCCTTCGATCAGCAGCAGTTTGTTGCTGAAGGTCGAAGGATTGAGCTGGACCCATGGCAGAAAACGCTGCCGTTGCTGCTCCAGTTTCTGCAGTTTTTCGGCAACAGAGCCCGGCGCCTCGGGACTGGCCAGTGCCAAGCTGTAGAACAGGTAGTAATGCGCCAGATCAATGTGCGCCGGCAGCGACCAGGTTAACGCCTCGGCGTCTTCGAAACGGCGCAACGCGTAACGCACTTCACCGAAATAGAACGCCGACATGCCCGAATACAACCACATCCACAACAGCGTCGGCTGTGAAACGCGGTCGCGATGCAGCGGGCCGAAGCGGTCATGTTCCAAAGCCTCCAGCATTGCGATCGAACGAGGCTCAGGCCCATTGCGCAAGTCGCTGGCAAACGCCTGTTGCGCCAGCAGAATGCGCTCGATGTCGATGTAGTGAAACTGCCGCACCCAACTCAGGCCGACGTCCAGCTCGTTCAACACGTTTGGCAGCGGCTCGCCCATGAACAGCAGATCGGAGCCGATGTGGTTGCAGGCGTAACACGACATGCCCAGATCGCCGCCGGCCTGACCGCACTCAAACGCGGCGAAAGCCTTCTGCCGCGCGTAGGCCATCGGCCGGGTCCACGCGCTGACTTGATCCAGCGCCACCAGCGTGCCGGTGCGCCCCGCCTCATAGCCGTGCAGATCAGTCAGTTCCAGCGCCAGTTCGGCGAAAGCAACACCGTCCAGATATTCGCCATAACGGTCGGCGATCATCACGCCGTACCAGGCAAAACCGTAGCCGCTGCTCGGCGTGGTGCCATGGAGCAAAGTCAGTTCAACCATCTTCGCCAGGTGCAGGAAAGCGATATCGTCCTGCACGAAGAACGAGGCGATCAGCGTGCTCAGCAGTTCCATGGCCACTTCGATTCGCGGCTCGTTGGCTTTGGGCAACGCCGTCAATTCAGCGATCCGTCGCGCACCGACCAATTGCCGAACCCGCTCGAACGCTTCGCCCAGTTGCGCCTTCGAGGGTTGTCGCTGCAGGTCGATATCGAGCAACGCAAGACCGGCCAGCGCTTCGCCGATCGCGCCGTGGTAATCGGAATGCAAGGTGCGCAGGCTGGCGCGCAGGCGGTAGGTTTTCGCCCGGTCCAGCACGGTGGCAGCGTGTTCCAGGCAGTCGTCGAGACGCTGTTGCGCGCCGGGCAGATCCGCCAGCAACATCGCGCAGTCGGCTGCCAGCCAGCGCGCCGCGAAGGCTTGCGGGTAGAGCTGTGTCCAGCCGTTGTCGCCAAGTAACACCTCGGCGCTGCGCAGATAATCCACGGCCTGCTCGACAGCGGCGCTATCGCGGGCGCGCTCGGCAGCTTCGAGCAGTAACTGGATGAACTCAGCGCGTCGAGGCGCTTGCAGCGCATTGCCGACACTGCGCTGAATCTGACTGGCGATGTCGAAGACACGCGCCTGCCGCTGCTCGCCGCATTGATCGAGCATGGCGGCCGCGATGCGCGCATGCTCAGCCGAACGCCCGGCCGGTGCGGTCAGCGCAGCAGCGGCTTCCAACACCCGATCGTGGGGAAACACCAGTTGGCCCGGCTCGCGCAGAAGAAATCCGGCGCTGACCAAATAATCCACGTCCCGCAGCAATTGCGCCGGATCGTCCCCCAGCAAATCGCCCAACAGCGTCTCGTCACAGCGGCCACCGACGTAACCCGCGGTGCGCAACACTTCACGGGCACTGGCCGGCAGACGCTGCAAGCGTTGCACCATCAATTCGGCCACGTTGTCGGCGTAGCGATAGCCGTTCACTTCGGCCTGATTCCACACCCAGCGCCGCGTCGTCGCGTCGAAACGCAGCAGACGCTCGTCCACCAGAGCGCGCGCGACCTGGCTGACGAACAACGGATTGCCGGCGGTTTTGAAGTGCACGACGCGGGCCAGCGCCTCGAGGTTGTCGACGTCAGCATCGAGTTCGACCGCCATCAGTTGCGCAACGGCCTGCTCCGACAGCGGCCCTAGTCGAAGGTCACTGACTGGCAGCGCGGGTGCTCTGCGCATCTCATCGAGCCAGCCGCCCGGATGCTCCGTCAACTCGCCCTCGCGATACGCCAGAACAAGCAGCAAATGCCGCGTCGGTCGGGCGATAAAGGCTTTGAGAAACGCCTGCGTCGAGTCGTCAGCCCACTGCAAGTCGTCGATAAACAGCAGCAGCGGATGCCCCGGTTGCGCAAAGACTTCGAGCACATCGAGCAGCGCCCGATTGACTCGATCCAGGGCGTGGCGCGCCGGCATGTTCGGCAGTTCGGCGGTGGCGCCAATCAGCAGTTCGGCTTCCGGCGCCAGGTCCAGCAGCAAGCGGCCACGGCCCTTGAGGGTTTCGCGCAGTTGCTCGGCCAAGGCCTGCAAGGCCAGCGTGGGCTTGGTCAACACTTGGCTGATCAGAGACTGAAAAATCTGCGCCAGCGGCGCGAAGGGGCGGTCATTGTTCAGCAGTTCGATCTTGCCGCTGGCCCAATAACCGGGTGCCTGGCTACGCAGGACTTGCTGGATCAGCGTCGACTTCCCCGCCCCCGGTGCGCCGGCAACCAGCAGCACCCGAGCGATGCCGTCGCTACGCACGCGCCGGATCTGTTCAAGCAGCTGCTGACGTTCGTCATCACGACCAAACAGCACATCGCCGCGCGTGGCCGTTGCGCGAGCATCGAAAGCACCGAGGCGGAACGCTTCGATCTGGCCTTTTTTCTGCCATTGGCGCAGGCACCAGGTCAGATCGGCGGCCAGCGATTCGATGCTTTGATAGCGCGCGTCCGGCTCCTTGGCCAGGCCTTTGAGCAGCACATGGCAAATGCCTTGCGGCAGGTCGGGTTGGTATTGCGCTGGCGACAAAGGCTGGACGGCGGCGTGCACATGCAACCATTGCGAGGCGTCGCGAGCGATCAGCGGCGGGCACCCGGTCAGCGCCTCGTAGATGATTGCCGACAGCGCATAGACGTCGCTGCGCTCATCGGAATCGACGTTGTCGCGCTGCAGCTGTTCCGGCGCCAGATAAGGCCAGTGTTCCAGGCTCGGCAGTTCGGTCGCCGGCGTTTCCTGCGCGTGGGTGTGAAAGCCCATCAGCCTGACGCTGTCGTCAGCATCGACCAGCAGATGCCAAGGCAATAAAGAACACTGTGGGAGCGAGCCTGCTCGCGAAAGCGGTGGGTCAGTCAAGGGTGATGTCGGCTGGAATGACGCTTTCGCGAGCAGGCTCGCTCCCACAGGGTTTTGCGGTGTTTCCGGATGGCGAGAGTGGACCAGCGCATTGGCAGCCGCAACGGCGATATTCAGCACTCGCCCGAGTGGTAAGCCGGCGGCGTCGAACAGGCCAGCCAGCGGCGCGCCCCATTGCGGATAGATCAGCACCGGCCCGTCCGCCGAACGAAGCAGCGCGAGCGGGTTGATCACCCACTGCGAAGGCAGTTGCAAATGAAAGTCGCGCTCCAGCCGCTGGCACAGCGCCGGGCGCTGAATCGGCGCACGCACAGCGAACCAGCTCTGGCCCGAGTGGCTGTCTTCGAGGCTGAACCAGGTCAGTTCATGGTCACGGCGCAGCAGACTGAACCGACAGTTCTCCAGCCATGCTTCATCGAGCATCGGCGCATCGGCCGCGCGGGAAATTGCAGATGAAGATGGCTGGCCGGGCATACGCATTCACCGCTGGAAATGGGATTCAGGCTGGTGGCGAAGTATACCCAGCGTTTTTTTGCCAGAGGGCCAGCCGCTGCGCTGATGTCCGTCCGCAGCCTCAAGATGGCCGTCCAGAGCCTTGCGCGGCTGTTTCTTGCGCTATACAAGCGCACGTCTTATCCCTCGGGATAATTGCTTTATGCCAGGCCGTCCCCTAGCGTACGAACCTGATAACCCGGCGCCCGCGCCCTGTCCTTCTCACCGCAACGCAGAGGCCCGCATGATCCGACTCGGCCAAGCCACGATTTCTTTGGAACGGCGCGAAGCCTTTCTCGATGGCCGGCCCTTGCGCATGGGCGGGCGGGCGTTCGAAATACTTTCGGTACTGATGCAGGCCGATGGGCGCATCGTCAGCAAGGACGAGCTGATCAATCAGGTGTGGCCGGACATCGTCGTCGAAGAGAACAATCTGCAAGTGCAGATTTCCTCGCTGCGCAAACTGCTCGGGGAAAAAGAAATCATCCAGACGGTTGCCCGTCGAGGTTACCGATTATTGAAAGACCGCGAACCCAAACTGCCCGTGTTCAACGCCCTGGCCTCGGCGCCGATGGTGGCGCAGCCGCCGTTGGTCGATACGCAATCGGTGCCGGTGTTCATCGTTGACGATGAGGCCTGCGTGCGCAGCGCATTGAGCCGCTTGTTGCGCGCCGAAGACATCGAACACCGGATTTTCCAGTCCGCCGAAGAACTGCTCGAGGCCGACATCGCCAATGGCCCGGCGTGCCTGCTGCTCGACGTCAGCCTGCCCGAAACCAC
>NZ_JAPCIK010000021.1:0-19584 GCF_025910115.1 Pseudomonas sp. RG1 | reverse complement strand
CCCCCCCCCCCCCCCCCCCCCCCCCCCCCCCCCCACGATTCCGATGTCGGTGCAGGCGATGAAGGCCGGCGCGGTGGAGTTTCTGACCAAGCCATTCAATGACGATGAACTGCTCGGCATTCTGCGCAGCACCCGTCAACACGCCGCGACTGCGTTCAATCAATGGCAACGGGTTCAGCACGTGCGGCAGCTGGCGGCGCAACTGACACCGCGTGAGCGCGAGGTGCTGCCGCTGATCGTCGGCGGTCTGTCGAACAAACAGATCGCCAACCAGTTGGGCACCAGTGAAGTGACCGCCAAGGTTCATCGCAAACACATCATGGCGAAGATGCAGACCCGCTCGCTGGTCAACCTCGTCGAACTCTACGGACTGATCAGCGCTGCGCCTTCGCCTGGCCCATCGAGCCTGTCGTGAGCGCCCCGGCGGGTCGCCCGACGGCGATCGAAAACACCCCACCGACGATTGTCTGCATCGTCGATGACGACGCGTCGGTGCGCAAAAGCCTGTCGAATCTGCTGCGTTCGGTCGGTTATCGCGCGCAGGTTTATGCCAGTGGCGAAGCGTTTCTCGCCGAAGCAGACTTCGCCGAAATCGCCTGCCTGCTGCTGGATCTGCGCATGCCCGGCCTGTCCGGCATCGACGTGATGCGCCAACTGCCGCGACAGTTTCCGGTGATCTGCATGTCCGCCCATTGGGACGAGGCGGCGCTGGCTGAGTCCGGGCATTACCAGGCGTTTGAATGCCTGTGCAAACCCTTCGAAGAAGAGGTTTTGCTGGCGGCACTCGACAAGGCCCTGCACCGCCAGCACTGATCGCTTCAGCTGTCCTGCGTGGCTTCTTCCGCAGTTTCGATCGCGGGCAGCGACTCAGTCATCGAAGCGTGACACACCGCCAGAATCTCATCGGCCAGCGCCGAGTCATCCGGGCAGGCGCGCGACAGCATGATCGCCCCGACGGCGCGGGCCAGCAGGTCGATCATCCGGGTCCTGCCCTCACCTTGCGGTGCATCCGCTGCCGTCGGGTATCTCTCGCCGAGCGTCTGCAACGTGCGCTCGATGCCTTCAGCGAACGCCGCTTTCACGTCCCCGGACTGCCGCGCCGCATCGCCGCACAACGCTGCCATGGTGCAACCGGTGGAACGGCCGTCACGATGCTCGCGCGACACGTACACGTCGATGAAATCCTGCACGCTCATGCTTTCGGCGGCGGCCGTGGACTGCGCCAGGCTGTTGGCCGACGCTTCGGCCATCAGGTCGGCCTTGGAGCCGAAGTGTTTGTAGAAACCGCCGTGAGTAAAACCGGCGGCCGCCATCAGGTCAGCCACGCCGACCCCGTCATAACCGCGTTCGCGGAACATCACTGAAGCGGTTTCGACAATGTGCTCGCGATTGGCCTGAGCCTGAGCCTTGGATACGCGCATGTTGAATACCTCCAGCGCTGAAAATTCATCGGCCGATGATACATAGATGTTGGCCATAATCAAAACCGTTGACAGGTTAGATTTCGATCATCATCCTAAAGACCCGCAATCAGTCTTCAACTGACAAAGAGCCCACACCATGACTACTCGCCCTACTGTTCTGATCACTGGCGCCTCCACCGGCATCGGCGCGGTCTACGCCGCACGTTTCGCCCAACGCGGGCACGATCTTGTGCTGGTCGCCCGTGACCAGTCGCGCCTGGACACCCTTGCTGCCGGTTTGCGCGCTGAACACAACGTCAATGTCGAAGTGCTACAGGCCGACCTGACGCAACTGAGCGACCTGCAAACCGTCGAGGCGCGTCTGCGTGACGACGCGCGCATCGGCATTCTCATCAACAATGCCGGCGCGGCGCAGTCCGGTACCTTCATCGAGCAGAGCACCGACAGCGTGGCGCAACTGGTCGCGCTAAACACCACGGCGCTGGTGCGTTTGGCCAGTGCGATCGCCCCGCGTCTGGCCAAGGCCGGCGACGGCGCGATCATCAACATCGGCTCGGTGGTGGGCCTGGCGCCGGAGTTCGGCATGGCGGTGTATGGCGCGACCAAGGCGTTCGTACTGTTCCTCTCCCAAGGCCTGAGCCTGGAACTGTCGCCACAAGGCGTGTACGTGCAAGCCGTATTGCCTGCGGCCACCCGCACGGAAATCTGGGACCGCGCCGGTATCGACATCAACACCCTCACCGACATCATGGAAGTCGGCGACATGGTCGACGCCGCGCTGGTCGGCTTCGACCGTCGCGAAGTCGTGACCATCCCGCCGCTGCACGAAGGCGAGCGCTGGGATGCCCTGCAAGCCGCGCGGCAAGGCCTGTTGGCGCAGATCCGCCAGTCGGCGGTGGCGCAACGTTATCTGACTCAGGCCTGACCTCATCCAGACCCGCCGCTATGCCGGCGGGTTTCTACCGACAAGAGCATCCGCAATGAAGGCATTTTTCATCGAGCGCTACGGCAAGCAGAACGGCCGGATCGGCGACATCCCGGAACCGCAGGTCGGCGCGCACGACGTGCTGATCGAAGTGCGCGCCAGCAGCGTCAACCCGCTGGATCTGAAGATTCGCAGCGGCGAATTCAAGATGATCCTGCCCTATCAAATGCCTTTGATATTGGGCAACGATGTCGCCGGCGTGGTGCTCAGCACCGGTGCGGCGGTCAAGCGTTTCAAGCCGGGCGATGAGGTTTATGCGCGTGCGCCTGAAAACAGGATTGGCACGTTTGCCGAACGCATCGCTGTCGACGAACAAGCGATCGCGTTAAAACCCGCCAATCTCGCCATGACCGAGGCGGCTTGCATGCCGCTAGTGGCGTTGACCGCGTGGCAGGCCCTGGTCGAAGTCGCCAACGTGCAAAAAGGCCAGAAAGTGCTGATTCACGCCGGCTCCGGTGGCGTTGGCACGGTCGCCATTCAACTGGCCAAACACCTCGGCGCTTTTGTTGCGACTACGACCAGCACGGCGAATGTCGCGTGGGTCAAGGCGCTGGGCGCTGATGTGGTGATCGATTACAAGCAGCAGGATTTCGCCATTGAGCTGCGCGACTACGACGTGGTGCTCAACAGCCTCGGCGGCGATGTGTTGGAGAAATCGTTAAAGGTGTTGAAACCGGGCGGGAAACTGATTTCCCTGTCAGGGCCGCCGACTGCGCAGTTCGCTCAGGAGCAGGGTTTGTCCTGGCTGCTGGGGCTGGTCATGCGTCTGCTCAGCAGTGGTATTCGGCGCAAGGCGCGCAAGCGTGGGGTGGGTTATTCGTTTCTGTTCATGCGTGCCGATGGCATCCAGTTGCACAAAATCACTGCGTTGATTGAGGCAGGAGTGATCAAACCGGTGGTTGATCGTATTTTTCCGTTCGATCAGATAGCTGACGCGTTGCACTACGTTGAACAAGGTCGGGCTAAGGGCAAGGTTGCCATCGTGATCGATCCTAAAACGCCCTCACGCTAACCCTCTCCCAGAGGGAGAAGGAACTGACCGAGCTGAATGCGCGGGTGACGCCGACCTGAGATACCGAGTCGAACATATATCCCAAAAAGCCCACAAATCAGCTCCCTCTCCTCGGGGAGAGGGCTGGGGTGAGGGGTGAATTCAGCGCGGTGTTTGTATATGTGCATTGCAACTGCAAGCCTGACTCGCCATCCCCGCTGAAACGTCGAGAAACCCCTCTCAACTTGCATTTTGCCCATCCTGCACCACGCTTGATTCACACAAGTGCACGTTTTCATGGCAAAACTGCGGTTAACTGAATGGTTAGTTACCGCTATAATCCCGCGCTTCATTCAAACGGGACTTTCAATGTGAACCACAGTCAACGCGTCTCAGGCGTTTCAACGTTCATTCTGGTCGGCCTTGGCGGGATCATCGCCCTGCTCGGTCTGGCGCTCGCGGCCGGCGGTGTGAAGCTGGTCAGCCTGGGCGGTTCCTGGTACTTCCTGGTCGGCGGTCTGGCGATGACCGTTTCCGGGGTGCTGATCGCACTGAAGAAAACTGCAGGCGCCTGGCTGTTCGGCGCATTTCTCGTGGCCACCGCGATCTGGGCCGTGGCTGACGCGGGGCTGGTGTTCTGGCCGGTGTTCTCGCGGCTGTTCATGTTCAGCGCGATCGGTATGGTCGTCGCTCTGGTCTACCCGCTGCTGGCGCGTGCCAGTGGCCGCGAGGCGGGTCGTGGCGCGTATGCCGTGGCCGCTGTGCTCGCGGTCGGTGTGGCCGTTGCGGCGGGCAACATGTTCGTCGCCCACCCAACCGTTGCCGCGACTGGCACTGGCCCGGGCCTGACTCCGGTCGAGCCGGCCAAGGCGCAGAAAGACTGGGCGCACTACGGCAACACCGAAGGTGGCAGCCGCTTCGCCGCGCTCGATCAGATCAACCGCAACAACGTCGACAAATTGAAAGTCGCGTGGACCTACCACACCGGTGACGTCGCCGAGAGCGATGGCAACGGCGCCGAAGACCAGCTCACCCCGCTGCAGGTCGGCAACAAAGTCTTCATCTGCACCCCGCACAACAACCTGATCGCGCTGGATGCCGACACCGGCAAGGAAATCTGGAAAAACCAGATCAACGCCCAGTCGAAAGTCTGGCAGCGTTGCCGTGGCATGGCCTATTTCGATCGCACCGCTACCATCGCGCAGCCAGCCAATTCGCCGATCATCGAAGCCAAACCCGAGCCGGCCGCCAACTGCCAGCGTCGTCTGCTGACCAACACCATCGATGCCCGCCTGATCGCGGTCGATGCCGACACCGGCGAGTTCTGCCAGGGTTTCGGCAACAACGGCCAGGTCGATCTGAAGGCCGGCCTGGGTGATGTTCCGGACAGCTACTATCAGTTGTCGTCCGCGCCATTGATGGCCGGCACCACCGTGGTGGTTGGCGGTCGTGTTGCCGACAACGTGCAAAGCGACATGCCAGGCGGTGTGATTCGCGGTTTTGACGTAATCACGGGCACCATGCGCTGGGCGTTCGACCCGGGCAACCCGCAGGATCGCAACGCACCGGCCGACGGCAAAACCTACGTGCGCAGCACGCCGAACAGCTGGGCGCCGATGTCCTACGACGCGGCGACCAACACCGTATTCCTACCGATGGGCAGCTCGTCCACCGACATCTATGGTGTCGAGCGCAGCGAACTGGACCACAAGTACGGCGCCTCGATCCTCGCGCTGGACGCCAGCACCGGTGAAGAACGCTGGGTGTTCCAGACCGTGCACAACGATCTGTGGGACTTCGACCTGCCGATGCAGCCGAGCCTGATCGACTTCGACAAGGACGGCCAAAGCGTTCCGGCGCTGGTCATCGGCACCAAGGCCGGGCAGATCTATGTGCTCGACCGCGCCACCGGCAAGCCGCTGACCGAGGTCAAGGAAGTACCGGTGAAAGCCGCGAACATCCCTAACGAGCCGTACTCGCCGACTCAGCCGAAATCCGTGGGCATGCCGCAGATCGGCGCGCAGCACCTGACCGAATCGGACATGTGGGGCGCCACGCCGTACGACCAGTTGCTCTGCCGCATCGACTTCAAGAGCATGCGCTACGACGGTCTGTACACCGCGCCGGGTACCGACAAATCGCTGAGCTTCCCGGGTTCGCTGGGCGGCATGAACTGGGGCAGCATCTCCACTGACCCGGTGCACGGTTTCATCTTCGTCAACGACATGCGCCTGGGTCTGTGGATCCAGATGATCCCGTCGCAGAACAAAGGCCAGGCCGCTGGCGGTGGCGAAGCGCTGAACACCGGCATGGGCGCTGTGCCGCTCAAAGGCACGCCGTACGCGGTGAACAAGAACCGCTTCCTGTCGGTGGCCGGCATTCCGTGCCAGGCGCCGCCGTTCGGCACTTTGACCGCGATCGACATGAAGACCCAGAAAGTCGCATGGCAGGTTCCGGTCGGCACCGTTGAAGACACCGGTCCCCTGGGCATCCGCATGCACTTGCCGATCAAGATCGGTCTGCCAACCCTCGGCGGCACCCTGTCGACCCAGGGCGGCCTGATCTTCATTGCCGGCACCCAGGACTTCTACCTGCGCGCCTTCAACAGCGGCAACGGCGAAGAAGTCTGGAAAGCCCGTCTGCCGGTCGGCAGCCAGGGCGGCCCGATGACGTACGTTTCGCCGAAGACCGGCAAGCAGTACATCGTCGTCACCGCTGGCGGCGCACGCCAGTCGAACGATCGGGGCGATTACGTGATGGCCTACGCCCTGCCGTAACTCGCTGCCGCACCACCAACCTCCTCCAAGCGCGCGGTGCCCCAAAGCACCGCGTCGCCGTTTTATTGCGTTAAAGATTTCAGCAGGAAGGATTCACATGTCATCGGCTGTTCGCTTTTCTCGTACCACGCTTTCCAATGGCCTGTTGCTGGGCCTGAGCTGCACCACTGCCCTCCCCGCGCTGGCCGCCAGCGATTCCGATCTGCTGACCCGCAGCACCTTGACCGGTGACTGGGGCGGCTTGCGTCATCAACTCGATGAAGACGGCATCAAGTTCACTGGCGATTACAGCGGCGAAACCGCTTACAACGCCGACGGCGGCCTGCACCGCTCGGCGCGCTACTCGCAGAACATCAAACTCGGCGTGCAGTTTGATCTGAGCAAACTCTACGGCGTCGACAACGCCGGCAAAGTGCAACTGACCATCAACGACCGACGCGGCAACAGCGCATCGGAAGATCTGGTCGGCAACCGCCTGCCGATTCAGGAAAACTACGGCGGCCTGTACACGCGCCTGACTGAACTGAGTTATGAGCGCAGCCTGTTCACCCCGGCGCTGAACGTGAAGCTCGGCTACATGGCCATGGGCAACGACCTCGGCGGCCTCGACAGCGGCATTCTGTGCAACTTCATGAACGCCGGTTTCTGCGGTCACCCGCTGAACATGTCCGGCGGCAGCGGCTGGACCAACTACCCCAACGCTCGTCTGGGCGTGCGGGTCAAATACGACCTGTCGCCGTCCTGGCAGCTGCGTGTGGCGGCGTTCAACGTCGACCCCGAGAGCAACGGCAATTCCAGCCGCGCCTGGCATCTGGGGCCGAAGCACACCACCGGCACCGTCGTGCCGATCGAGTTGGTGTACAAACACGCCGGCGAGCTGCCGGGTGAGTACAAGCTCGGCTATTACTACGACAGCTCCGACGTCAAACGCATTGGCAGCGACGACGAGGTGTCGGGGCGTGGCGGGCATTATCTGCTGATCGACCAGGCCGTATGGCGTTCGCCGACCTCCGAAGGCCGCAGCCTGCATGCTTTCGGTCAGTATTCGGCGGCCAGTGAAGCCGCCTCGCCGTTCAGCAAGTGGTACGGCACCGGCGTGGTTTTGTACAAACCGTTGGAAGGCCGCCCGCGTGACACCTTGGCGCTGGGCTACGGCCGCGCCGTGCCAAACCCGCGCAGCCGCGATGTGCAGCAGGATGCCGCGCTGGCCAATGGTGCTGCGTTTCCGAACCTCGATAGCGCCGAGCAGTTGATCGAGTTGGGTTACGGCTACCAGGCCACCCCATGGCTGACCCTGCGCCCGAACCTGCAATACATCATCGAACCGGGGGCGTTTTCCGGGCAGGACATCGACAATGCGCTGGTGGTGGGGTTGCAGGTGAAGGCTGCGCTTTAAGCCTTGTGGTGAAAGGGCTGCCGTCATCGCGAGCAGGCTCACTCCTACAGGATTGGCGGCGTGCGCAAAATCTCTGCAAAACACAAAACCACCGTGGGAGCGAGCCTGCTCGCGAAAGCGCCGGGTCAGGCGACTGCGATGTTGAATGTAGCGCCGACTTCGCGAGCAGGCTCGCTCCCACAGGAGGTTTGGATCAGGTCGGAGAGTTGGATTCGCCGCTGCCGTAGCGGGATGCAGAGGATTTGCGGCGGGCAGGAAATTAATTCCAGCCCATCGGTGAATTATTTCGTGTCTGCATGTATCTGAGCCAGAAGAGCCGGCGCCATCATGGAGATGGCATCGCAGCGGTAATCTGGATCAGCGAGCGGGAACAGCGCAATGAAATCACGCAAGAACACCGTCAAACCGATCGGTTTGAAAGACATCACCATTGTCGACGACGCCAAGATGCGCAAGGCGATCACTGCCGCCGCACTGGGCAACGCCATGGAATGGTTCGACTTTGGCGTCTACGGCTTTGTCGCCTATGTGCTCGGCAAGGTTTTCTTCCCCGGCGCCGATCCCGGCGTGCAAATGATCGCCGCGCTGGCGACCTTCTCCGTGCCCTTCCTCATCCGTCCGCTTGGCGGTTTGTTCTTCGGTGCGCTCGGCGACAAATACGGACGGCAGAAAGTCCTCGCCGCGACCATCGTCATCATGTCCCTGAGCACCTTTGCCATCGGCCTGATTCCGTCCTATGCCTCGATCGGCATCTGGGCGCCGATCCTGCTGTTGCTGGCGAAAATGGCCCAAGGTTTCTCGGTCGGTGGCGAATACACCGGCGCCTCGATCTTCGTCGCTGAATACGCGCCCGACCGTAAGCGCGGCTTCCTCGGCAGTTGGCTGGATTTCGGCTCGATCGCCGGCTTCGTCTTCGGCGCCGGCGTGGTGGTGCTGATCTCGACGATTCTTGGCGAACAGCGCTTCGAAGAATGGGGCTGGCGGATTCCGTTCTTCCTCGCCCTGCCGCTGGGCATGATCGGCCTGTATCTGCGCCACGCCCTCGAAGAAACCCCGGCGTTCCAGCAACACGTGGAAAAACTCGAACAAGGCGACCGCGAAGGCCTCGCCGGTGGCCCGAAGGTGTCGTTCAAGGAAGTCGCAACCAAACACTGGCGCAGCCTGATGACCTGCATCGGCGTGGTAGCGGCGACCAACGTCACCTATTACATGCTGCTCACCTACATGCCGAGTTACCTGACGCACAACCTGCACTACAGCGAAAACCACGGCGTGCTGATCATCATCGCGATCATGGTCGGCATGCTCTTCGTGCAGCCGCTGATCGGTTTCATCAGCGACAAGATCGGCCGCAAACCCTTCATCGTCGTCGGCAGCATTGGCCTGTTCATCTTCGCCATTCCGGCGTTCATGCTGATCAACAGCGGCAGCATCGGCCTGATCTTCTCCGGCCTGCTGATCCTCGCGGTGCTGCTCAACTTCTTCATCGGCGTGATGGCCTCGACCCTGCCGGCGATGTTCCCCACGCACATCCGCTACAGCGCGCTGGCCAGTGCCTTCAACGTCTCGGTGCTGATAGCAGGTCTGACCCCGACTGCCGTGGCCTGGCTGGTGGAAAGCACCAACGATCTGTACATGCCTGCGTATTACCTGATGGTCATCGCCGTGGTCGGACTAGTCACTGGCGTGACCATGAAGGAAACCGCCAACAAGCCCCTGCGCGGCGCGGCCCCGGCGGCTTCCGACCTCGAAGAGGCCAAGGAGCTGTTGCAGGAACACCACGACAATATCGAGCAGAAAATCGAAGACATCGATGCCGAAATCGCCGCGCTGGAAGCCAAGCGCAAGGAACTGGCGCTCCAGCATCCGCGCATCGATTGATCAGTGCGGCGTCGGCAATCGGTCCGACGCCGCGCCGAGCTTGAGCTAGCCTTGAAACCGGATCGCATGCCATTCAAGGAGTTCACATGTTCAAGCTGATGAAAAGTTCGGTCGCTGGCGGATTGCTCTTCGCCAGCCTCCAGGCCGAAGCCGGCGGCATCATGATTTACGAGGCCGGCCACGAAGGCACCGGGCTGGCCAACGCCGGCTCTGCGGTCATGGCCAGCGACCCGAGCATTCTGATGACCAACCCGGCGGGCATCAGCCAACTGGCGGGCACGCAGATCAACTTCAACGCGCAGTTGATCCTCGGCGACGTCAGCTTCTCCCGCGACAACGCCAATACCTTCGGCGGCAACGAAGGTGGCAACGCCTTGAAGTACCTGCCCGGCTCCAGCTTCTTCATCAGCCATCAACTCGATGAGCGCTCCTCGATCGGCTTCGGCATGTACGGCAATTTCGGTCTGGCGCTGGACTACGACGATGACTGGGCCGGGCGCTATTTCGCTCAGGAGTCGGCCATTATCGGTGTGTCATTCCAGCCCACCTATGCCTACAAGATCACCGACGACCTGTCCGTCGGCCTCGGCCCGCGCTTCATGCTTGGCTACTTCCGCACCGAAGTGGCGGTCAACAATAACGTGCTCGGTCTGGGCAACGCCGAGGATGGTCAGTTGCGTTACAAGGACACCGACTGGGGCACGGGCGCCAACGTCGGCGTGCTCTACAACCTCAACGAGCGCACGAAGCTCGGGCTGGCCTGGACCAGCAAGATCAAGCTCAAATTCGAAGACAAACCCGAGCTTAAGAAAATCACCAATCCGCTGCTGCGTCTGGCGCTCAACCGTCTTGACGCCGATCAGCTGAACGTCGACATGAACGTGCCGCAGACCGTCACCACCAGCGTGTCCTACCAGCTCGATCCGCAGTGGACGCTGCTCGGCAGCCTCGGCTGGCAGGACTGGAGCGATTTCGGCAAGGTCGGC
Source organism: Pseudomonas sp. RG1 (assembly GCF_025910115.1). Lineage (NCBI taxonomy): Bacteria > Pseudomonadati > Pseudomonadota > Gammaproteobacteria > Pseudomonadales > Pseudomonadaceae > Pseudomonas > Pseudomonas sp. RG1. The sequence goes on along the minus strand of NZ_JAPCIK010000021.1, from coordinate 9,144 downwards.
GTGGAAGTCGATACCGGCCTGGGCTCGACTTCCAGAACGGCGCAGCGGCAATACAAGGACACCTGGCATGCCTCGATCGGCGCGCAGCATCAGATCAACCCGAAACTGCGCTGGAACGTCGGCCTCGGTTACGACTCCTCGGCAGTAGATGACAAGGATCGCACCGTCGACAACCCGATGAACGAAGCGTGGCGCCTGGCGACCGGGGTCAGCTATGCGTTGCAGGACGATGTCGATGTGCACATGAGCTACACGCTGATCTACCTCGGCGACATGGACGTGCAGCAGACCAAAACGCGCTCCGGCGGCTCGGTCTCCGGCGAATACAAAAACGCCGCCCTGCATGTGCTGGGCGGCGGCGTGGTCTGGCGTTTCTAGGGGTCACTCATCCTTTGGCGCCTGCGCCGGTGCGGTGAACCACTGCTCCGGCGGCACGCGTTTTTCCTGCTGCGGATCGCCCAGGTAATGCGGCGACATGATCTGCACGCCGTATTCATTGAACACGTCCTGAATATTGGCGTGGAGCATGCTCAGCAACACCGCACGCGGGCGCGGCTGGCTGGGGATGGCCTGGGCCACCAGGCGATACTCGGGATAGAAGTCCGACAGCGCGGTCTGAAACACCTGCGCCGGCGGGTCTTCGAGCACGCCCGGCGTGCGTTTGGCCGCCTCCAGCAACATCGCTTCGACCTGACGCCACGGGGTGTCGTAGCCGATGGTCACGACCGTGTCGACCACGTACCCAGGACCTTGCACGGTGCGCGAGTAGTTCTTGGTCACGGTGCCGGTGATCATCGAGTTGGGCAGCGTCAGCACTTCACCGAGGCCGGTGCGAATCCGCGTGGTGAACATGCCCAGCTCGGTAACAGTGCCTTCGTACTCGCCGATCCTGACAAACTCGCCGGGGCGCAAAGTCCGCGTGTAGGTCAGGATCAACCCGGCCGCCGCTTGCCCGACGACGCTGGTGGCGCCAAGGGAAATCATCAGGCCGATCAGCACCGACAAGCCTTTGAACGCATCGGTCCCGGCGCCGGGCAGATAGGGATAAGCCATCGCCAGCGCAAACAGCCAGACTGCCAGCGCGGTCAGGCGTTGCGTCGGTTGCAGGGTCTCATGGTTGAGCCAACTGAACGTCCCCGGCGCGGCCATCCGGCGCAGGATGCGTCGGGTAAATGCGGTCACGCCCCGGGCGATAAAGAAAATCGCCAGCGCCACGCCCAGCCCCGGTATCGCATCGACGATGCCCTGCAACAGATAACCGGCCAGTTCCACCAGATAGTTGTTGAGGCTTTCGCCCCACGGCCGCGTATACGGGAAGCGTGACAGGACAAAACCCAGCCATTCGTAGGACAGCAGCAGGATCAGCAACCAGCGCAGGAACAACAGACAGCGGCTGACCAACGGGTAGAGAAAATTCGAATCGATCAGTTGCACCCGTCCGACCTTCAGCGCCTTGGTGTGGCGATCCATCAGCGCCGGCAGTTTCGCCAACAACTTGTGGCGCAGCCATGACAGGCACCACAGCAGCGCCAGATAGATCAGCGTGGCCACCGCCGCCAGCGCCAGCGAACGCACAATCATCTGCACGTTACGCGCCTCACGGGTTTCGTTGACCACCTGGCGCAGTTTTTCCGCTGCGCCTTCGGCAGCTTCCTGCACCGAGGAATAGGCCAGACTGTCGACGTCTTTCGGTGCAACGATGAACGCACGGGTATTGCCGATCAGCACCATGTAACTGTTCTGGATCGAATCAGTGCTGATCTTCAGCTCAGGGTCTTCCTCCAGCGCTTCACTGATCACCCGCTTCGCCCGCTTGACCCGTGAGGCCGGCGCCTCGCCAAGAATGGTCGCGCGAAAAAGCATGATGCTGCGGTTGGCCACCTTCAGTTCTACCGCTTCGTCCGTTGCTGTCGTGGTGTCTTCCAGTGCCTGGCCGAGCCCGGACCACAGTGTTGCAGCCAGCAGCATCGCCAGCACCATCAGCCTGTTACGCATGCGCCGTTCCTTATGGCTGATTGTCGTGAGAGGTTTCGTCCAGTACTTCGCTGACGTCGGCCGGTTGATAGACCCAGCCGATGAACAATTCATAACCGACCGCCAGGATCACCGGCCCGGTGAACAGGCCGATGATGCCGCTGGTGACCATGCCGCCCAGCGCGCCGATCAGCACCACCGGCATCGGCACGGCCACGCCACGCCCGAGCAACATCGGCTTGAGCACGTTGTCGGAAAGCCCGGCGATCACCATCCACACGGCGAAGATGATCGTGCCGGGGCCGACGCCATCATGGGCAAAGACGAACACCACCACCGGCACGGTAACCAACAGCACCGGCAGTTGCATGATGCCCAGCAGCAACACCATCAACGCCAGCACACCGGCAGCGGGCACGCCCATGATCACCAGTGCCACACCGATCAGGATCATCTGGATAAAGGCGATACCGACCACGCCCTGCGCCACCGCGCGAATGGTCGAGGTGCACAGTTGCGCGATCTGCGGGCCACGCACCGGGCCGGAAATCCGCGTGGTGATCGCCACCGCCGTGCGATGGCCGCGTTCGCCGTGGGTCATGATCAGTCCGGCGACAATCAGTGCAACGACAAACACCACGATGCCTGCGCCGACGCCGGCGGCCTGATGCAACAGCACCCGACCCCAACTGGTCAGGTGCGGCGCGAGCTCCTTGAATACCCAGCTCAGGTCCTGCGAAGCGTGCATCCAGATGCCATACAACGGCGCGCCGATCAGCGGCCAGTCGGCGACATTGGCGGGCGGCGGCGGAATCTCGAACTGCCCCGCTTCCACGGTTTGCATGCCCACCTTCACCGAATCGGCCACGGATGCGCCGAGCAGACTCAGCGGCACCATCAGGATCACCAGCCCCAGCAATACCAGCACAATCGCCGCCCAACCGTAGCGGTTGCCGAGTTTGGCGCCGAGCTTCTGGTTCAGCGGGTACAGCGTGACCGCAAGGATCAGCGCCCACAGCATCACATTGAGAAACGGATGGAAAATGTCGTAGCAGAACAGCACCAGGGTCGCGATCAACCCGGCGCGGATCAGTACGTCGAGCAAGGCTTTGGAACTGTTGAAGGCAATCAGCGGCTTATCTTCCATGGCAACATTCCTGAGCGGTGCAGCATTCGGGATGCGCTGAGCCTAGAACATGTTCGGCTGGTCTTCCTGTGGGGCGCGGCATTTGTGTCTGCATGCATTTTATTGATTCACACAGAACCTGTGGGAGCTGGCTTGCCAGCGATAGCGGCGGGTCAGCCGCCACACAGTTGCACTTGCAACCCCTCACTGCAGGAAACGGAAACATGGTGTTAAATAGGCGCCAGTCCCGACCTTGTCGCTTCAAGCCGTGCCACGAGAACCGCTATGAATACCCCTGCCCCAAACATCCACGCTCAACAGGTGACCCCATGATCGAAGTCACCGAAGTCTCCATCGCCCAACTGCGCGCCGCCCTCGAATCCGGCCAGACCACTGCCGTGGAGCTGGTGCAAGCCTATCTGGCGCGCATTGATGCCTACGACGGCGCCGACACCCCGACGGCACTCAACGCCGTCGTCGTGCGCAACCCCGAAGCGCTGAACGAAGCCCGCGCCTCCGATGCCCGCCGCGCCAAAGGTGAAACCCTCGGCCCGCTCGATGGCATTCCCTACACCGCCAAGGACAGCTATCTGGTCAAGGGCCTGACCGCCGCTTCCGGCAGTCCGGCGTTTGCCGATCTGGTCGCCCATCGCGACGCCTTCACCATCGAGCGCCTGCGCGCTGCCGGGGCGATCTGCCTGGGCAAGACCAACATGCCGCCGATGGCCAATGGCGGCATGCAACGCGGCGTTTATGGCCGCGCTGAAAGCCCGTACAACGCCGCATACCTCACCGCACCGTTCGCCTCCGGCTCGTCCAACGGCGCCGGCACCGCGACCGCTGCGAGTTTCGCTGCGTTCGGCCTGGCGGAGGAAACCTGGTCGAGCGGTCGTGGCCCTGCGTCGAACAACGGCCTGTGCGCCTACACCCCGTCGCGCGGCGTGATTTCGGTGCGCGGCAACTGGCCGTTGACCCCGACCATGGACGTCGTCGTGCCGTTCGCGCGGACCATGGCCGACCTGCTCGAAGTGCTCGATGTGGTCGTCGCCGAAGACTCCGATACCCGTGGCGACCTGTGGCGCCTGCAACCTTGGGTGCCGATCCCGCGCGTCAGCGAAGTGCGCCCGGCTGCGTACAGTGAACTGGCCGCCGACGCCAAAGCCCTGGCCGGCAAACGCTTCGCCATCCCGCGTATGTACATCAATGCCGACCCGGACGCTGGCACCAGCGAAGCCCCCGGCATTGGCGGCCCGACCGGTCAGCGCATCAATACCCGCGCGTCCGTGATCGATTTGTGGAAACAGGCGCGTCAGGCTCTGGAAGCCGCTGGCGCTGAAGTCGTCGAAACCGACTTTCCGCTGGTTTCCAACTGCGAAGGCGACCGCCCTGGTGCGCCAACCGTGTTCACCCGTGGGCTGGTGTCGAAAGAGTTTCTGCACCATGAACTGTGGGATCTGACTGCCTGGGCGTTCGACGACTTCCTGCAAGCCAACGGTGACCCGAAGCTTAATCGTCTGGTTGACGTCGACGGGCCGAAGATCTTCCCGCACGACCCTGGCACCCTGCCCAACCGCGAAGGCGATCTGGCCGCCGGCATGGACGAATACGTGCGCATGGCCGAACACGGCATCACGCCGTGGAATGAAATCCCAACCGTGCCTGATGGCTTGCGTGGTCTGGAGCAGACCCGACGCATCGACCTCGAAGACTGGATGGACAGCCTTGGCCTCGACGCCGTGCTGTTCCCGACCGTCGCCGACGTCGGCCCGGCGGATGCGGATGTGAACCCGGCCTCGGCGGATATCGCCTGGAGCAACGGCGTCTGGGTGGCCAACGGCAACCTCGCGATCCGCCACCTCGGCGTGCCAACCGTCACCGTGCCCATGGGCGTGATGGCCGACATCGGCATGCCCGTCGGCCTGACCTTCGCCGGCCGCGCCTACGACGACTCGAACCTGCTGCGCTTCGCCGCCGCTTTCGAATCCACCGGCAGCAAACGCCAGATCCCACCGCGTACACCGCCGCTGGCTTAATGCACTGTGTCAGCTCCCACAAATACTGTGGGAGCTGACTTGCCAGCGATGGCGGCCTGACAGCCGCCACAGTTTTACCTGACTACACCGACTCGCTCCCACAGGGTTTGGTGTGAGGGCTGCCAACTCAGCACACCGGCTCAATCCTTACCAGGCCAATCCGCCGATCATCAGCGCCATCCTGATTACCACCGGCACTGACCATGATCAACCGCGCCCCCTCCCGCCTCACTCTGCTCGCCATGCTCTGCGGTCTGACCGGCACCGCCCATGCCAGCGGCTTTTTCGACGACGCCAAAAGCGATGTCCTGCTGCGCAACTTCTACCTCAGCAACGACTACCGCTCGCCCACGCCCTCCGGGAAAAACTACAAACAGGAGTGGGCACAAGGCTTTATCGGCAACTTCTCATCCGGTTTCACCGAGGGCACAGTCGGTTTCGGCATCGACGCCCACGCCTTCGCCGGCCTGAAACTCGACGGCGGCAAGGGCCATTCCGGCACCGGTCTGTTACCGGTCGACAGCGATGGTCGCAGTGAAAACAACTATTCCAGCGCTGGCGGTGCGTTCAAGCTCAAGGTCTCGCGAACCACCCTCGCCTTCGGCGAAATGACCGTAGAAACCCCGGTCTTCGACACCTCCGACAAACGCCTGCAACCGGAATACGCCACAGGCTTTTTGCTCAACAGCGCCGAGTTCGACAACGTCAATCTGCTCGCCGGGCATTTCACCGCGTTCAAGAACCAGGACAGCTCTTCCGGCCAAGGCGATTTCTTTGGATACGGCGCCAACACCGAAGCGGGCGGCATCAGCTTCGTCGGTGCCGATCTGTTCAGCTCAAGCCCGATCGGCGGCGCGTTGTATGCCTCGGAACTGAGCGACACCTGGCACCAGTATTACGGCAACCTGCACTTCAAACAGTCCGGCGTGCTGCTCGACGCCAACCTCTACCACACCCGCGACACCGGCCGCGCACTGGCCGGCGAGATCGACAACACCGCCTTCAGCCTCTCCGGCAAATACAGCTTCGGCGCGCACGCGGTGATGCTCGGCTGGCAACGGATCAATGGCGACACGCCGTTCGATTTCGTCGGCGGCGACTCGATCTACCTCGCCAACTCGATCAAATACGCCGACTTCAACGGCGCCAACGAACGCTCCTGGCAAGCCCGCTACGACCTCGACCTCGGCGCCTTCGGCATCCCCGGCCTGAACTTCATGACCCGCTACGTCAGCGGCAGCCACATCGACGGCACGCACGCGCCGAAGGGCGGCGCCTACAACCCGTTCGACGCCGACAGCGGCGACTATCAACCGCAACAAGGCAGCGGCGGCAAACACTGGGAACGCGATATCGACCTGAAATATGTCGTGCAATCCGGCGCCGCGAAGGATCTGTCGGTGCAGCTGTCGCACGTCACCCACCGCGCCAACGAAGCACAGGCTGGCGATGATATTGACCGGATTTACGTGGTCATCCAGTACCCGCTGGGTTTTTGAGGTAACACGATCAACCCGCCCACAGGTTCCTGCGTCGGCCACAAACCCTGAGTTTGCTCCTTGAGATCAAAATCAAATGATTTCAGCGTACCGCAGCGCCTACAGCGGCTAGCCAAGTGCCATCACCTCGTTTATTCTGCGCCCCCGCATAAAAAGCCAAGCCAGGAAGGCATTGATTGACCTTCCTGTTTGTAGTCAATCAACGCAAGCAGATTCAGGGATGTACATGTTTCAGCTATTCAAACTCGGAGCGGCCGTCGTGCTCGCCGCGACGCTCAGCGGCTGCATTACCGAAAGCGCTTCCTGGGTCAGCGAACCCTTGCAACCCAAGGCAAGCGAGCCAGTCAGTTATCTCGTTGGCTCAATCGGGCCGCAATCACTCAAGCAATCAGCCGCTGACAACCAGCGAATCTTTTTCCGCAAACGCGGTTCCGAATACGGTGCGGCCGGCGTCTGGAAAATGGCCGGCGCTTACTCCACGCCGCAGGATGTTCAGGACGGTGTCGGCGCAGCGAGCGTATTCGTGCTTCCCCTGAAGCCGGGCGATTACGAGTTCTATGATTTCCAGTTCTTTTCCGCACGTTATCAACCTGGGCTAGGCACTGTTTTCACCTCGAGAGAGGCGCGGGAAAAATTCAACCTGCCGATGCGCCTGGAACCCGGCAAGGCCTATTACATCGGCGAGTTCCGCTCGTTCTGCCTGACAGCCGGTTTCTGCGCGTTCCGCTGGAGTGATCAGAACGCCCGCGATGCGCTGATTGCGCAACGTCTGGCGCCAGGATTGCCAACGCTGCAACCGCTGAAACTTGACCTCAACCGTGCTCAGCCCTACATCTTCACCGGCCCCATTCCGGGTATTGCCGTGGATGCCAAACCATGAAAAAAATCATCGCCCTCACCGCCGCCGCTCTGTTGACCGGTTGCGCGGCGACCAACACCTTGCCCGAGCGCACGCTTACGGACGCTCAGGATTATCTGCAGCCGATTCACGTTATGGTCGATGATCCGGAAAACGGCTCCAGCCTGCGCAACCACCTGCGTCAGACCGGTGTGTTCCGCACTATCGAAACCGGCAGCGGTAAAGCTGACGAGTACAACGTGCAGGTCAAACTCAATGTGGAACGTCACCTGCCGCCGTTTCCGGTGATTCTGCTGAGCACCGCGACGTTGTTCTTGCTGCCGCTGTCGAACGAATTCGACACGCAAACCGAATTCACCGTGTTCCAGGGTGACAAGCGACTGAAGCAATACACCTATCGCAACATCACTCAAAAATACGTCTGGCTACTGGATCAGGGCGGCGAGATGCGCGAACAGAACCTCGGCCGCATCGCCCGCGCCTTCGCGCAGGATGTGCAGCAGGACCGGCTGATCCCGGCAGTCGCGCAATGAACCGCGCGATGATAAAAGTCGCCGGCCTGCTCTGTGCCTCACTGATGCTGGGCGGCTGCGCCAACACCTTGCAGCCGCTCGATTACCATGCCGATCAGGCCTACGTGCCGGTCACGCTCGGCATGGGGCCGGCGTATACGCGCATCGACGAGCAGCATCAGCGCGAAACCGTCAGCGTCCTGAAAAAGACCGGCGCGTTCTCGATGCTCGACGGCGGTTACACCCGCAACGGCTACAGCCTGTTGATCACCGAACCCAGCGACGACAAGGTCAACTGGCTGGCGCTGGTCAACGTCTTCACCCTGTTCACCTTCCCGATGCCCTACCACTACCAGGACAACCTGCGCGGCTCGGTCTTCAAGGATGGCCAACTGCTCAAAACCTACAACTACTCCCGCGAAGGCTGGAGCGTGATGACGTGGTATGTGCCGATTCCCGGGGTCGAGAACAAACGGCAGATGCTCGACCAGTTGTTGGTGGAAATGGACCGGGACAAGTTGATTCCGTATCAACCATAAGGTTGGGTGATGTGGGCTGGTGCGGTGGACTGCGGCGCAATGCATTGCAATGTGGGAGCGAGCCTGCTCGCGAAGAGGCCATCAGGTTCGGCGCAATTCTTTGATTTAAACGAAGCTGTTTAAAAGACACCTGCGGACACGGTCTCAAGGCTACAAATCCTTGCGCCATTGCCTACAGCCAAGCCAGAATCCGCCGGCTTGTGCGCCTTGGGGGCGGGTTCTATTGTGGTGCGGTCGCTGACGAATCAGCGATCGGGTTTAGCGATCCGACTCATTACAGACGCACCAATGCCCAGTCTCAATTGCGTTTTTCGATCTGCACTTGATGTCATGGTGGCTGTGCGTGGGAGACCTTCGGGTCTACCCGGGGTTTCTGTGACCCGGATCGCTAACCTGCGTACAGCCGCCACCTTTACTTGTTTAGCGATGAGCCGTGGCGGCTAAATCAACCACGGAGTCTCACCATGATCAAACCAACACCCAACCCACCCGAAACCGACCCCACCTCCCCCTACGAATCCCTCGACTCCAAAAAACTACACCAAGCCGCCGACCGCGCCCTCGACCACTACCTCTGCCCACCCGGCTCGACCCCGCCGCCG
>NZ_JAPCIK010000020.1:0-207926 GCF_025910115.1 Pseudomonas sp. RG1 | reverse complement strand
GGCGAAACCCGGTGTGAACAACGGCAGCGTCGAATTCCTGATCCCCGCCGAAGCGGTTGCCGCGAACATTGGCAAAAACGTCAAGAACCTCACGCTGCAATACGAAGTGACCTCCCCGGGCTCCAATGAAGTCCCGTCAAAAACACTCACCGTAACTGTCATGCCCCTGCCGGCTGCGGAACTGGACAAGCTGAGCATCGTGCAGGCTGATGATGGTGAACTGGATCTGAGCAAGATTACGGCGGGAGGCACTATCAAAGCGGGTGTATGGGCCTTTATTGCGCCTAATCAGCGCGTGAAACTGGTACTCAAGGGCCGCAAAAACAACGGCGACGAATTCAATCAAGTGATCTGGCCGTGGCCTTCTTCGTACGTCAACCAGAACTGGATAACAGCCGGTGAGTTTACTTACCCGCTGGCGTATGACGATGTGAAGGATCTGGCGCATGACAGCCAGTTCGAAATGCATTTCAAAGCGGCATTGACCCTGAGTCAGGTTGAGGCGGATGCGATTGACGGGCCGGTTAAGCGTTATCGGGTGAAGGCGGTTGAGGATGTGGCGCCGATGATCGATTTGATTGTGGCCACCGATAACGGTGAAGAAATCGCCGAAGGCGCCACTATTGTTAAAACCGCCGTGACGTTGAGCGGTATAGGCGCCAAGGGTCAGAAAGTCGAAGCGTTCGACAATGGAAAATCCATAGATACGCCTTTGGTTGACGGTGCTGGGGAGTGGACTTTGCCGGTATCAGGTTTGGCACTGACGCTGCATAAATTCACTGTCGCGCGGATTGGCTCGGGTGATCGATCAGAGGAAAGAACGCTGACGGTTACTGAACTCGTCACGCCCACGCTCACTTCTGTCAAGGACAGCAAGGATGTCGAAGTTCCTGAGGGGGCGTACACAGTCAGCACTTCGCTTACGGTTAGTGGTAAAGCGAGTAAGGGACAGGAAGTAGAGATTTTTGATGGCACCGCTCCGGATGCGGAATCGAAAGGAAAAGCGTTAGCTGACTCAGTGACAGGGGATTGGCGACGGCCAATATCGATCGATTTAGGCCCGCGCCGGTTGTTTGCCAGGTCGTTGTATCACAGTGGTGAAATGGATTCTGGCGCGCGTAGTTTTACGGCAACAGCGGAAGTTAGTCCGACGATTGATTCGGTGAAAGGATTGCCAAGTAATGTCGAGATTGAAAATGGTGGTACTACAGAGGATAGAGAGGTAATCCTGACCGGCGCCGCATCCAAGGGACTGAATGTTGAGATATTCGACGGCGCGAATACTAGCGGGTCGGCTGCGGTGAATCCTACAACAGGAACTTGGAAGGGAACAGTCAACAACTTGAATCTGGGAGATCACATATTTACCGTTAAGGCTTCGTATGGAGCGGAGCAAATATCTCAACCTCGAAATTTACAAGTGATGCCGAAACTTGATGATCTGACGACATTTACGAACTATGAATGGAATGGATGGAGCAATGCAAATCCACAACACCCCATTTCTATCACAGCAACTGCAGGTGAATATTTCGTAATTTCGCAACCTGGCACAGATGGATATCACCGAACACTCGAGATCGTGAAAGCATTTCCAAGCTTGGACGAAGATAAAACTTACACCTTGAGCTTCGATTACAAATGCGCAAGCAATCCATGGTTAAGCACTACTGGCATTCCAGGAATCAGTTTACCAGCAAGCGCACAATGGAGAGGTCATTCATCCACATTCATTATGCCAAGCGCTTTCCCGGATTATCCACCGCCGATGTATTATTTTTCCCTAAGCGGTTTTAGTAATAATCAAAGCGTGAGCTTGGATAATTTGCGACTAACAAAAAATTAGTCAATAGAGTTGATATTTAGCGTCACGCGACCGCAAAGGTGACGGATTTGTCTAACCTATTATTTAACGATGATTTAAACAGCGAAGCGCGATCCAGGCTTCTCTTCTGATCGCGAAAGGACCGTCAGGTTTGCGCAATTCTTTGATTTAAACGAAGGTGTTTAAAAGACACCTGCTGACACGCCTTCCAGGCTACAAATTCTTGCACCATTGCCTACAGCTACGCGAGAATCCGCCGGCTTGTGCGCCTTGGGGACGGGTTCTATTGTGGTGCGGTCGCTGAATGTTCAGTGATCGGGTTTAGCAGCCCGGGTTATCTCTAGACGCACAAGGTGTTGCCGTTATGGCGGCTTTGCGTGGGGCACTTCGGTGCGCCGGGTTCTAGAGTCCTGGTCTGCTAACCCGCGTACAGCCGCCACCTCCTTCGTTAGCAGCGAACGGTGGCAGCTCCACCACTCTAGAGGCTTCACCCATGATCAAACCAACACCCAACCCACCCGAAACTGACCCCACCTCCCCCTACGAATCCCTCGATTCAAAAAAACTCCACCAAGCCGCCGACCGCGCCCTCGACCACTACCTCTGCCCACCCGGCTCTACTCCACCGCCGTTCAGCCCCCGCGCCATGTACGCCGTCACCGCCGATACCAAAAACGAAGACCTGCTGGCCAATGCCTGCGAAACGCTTGCGTCGGCCAAAACCATCGCTCAGGAATTCGCCGGGCTGGCGAAGCCATCGCAGCGCCGGACGCTTATGGGGATTGCGCAGTTGATCATGCTCGGGGAGTTGGCGGTGAATCGGGTGCTGGATAATCTGGAGTTGCCGCAGTAGCGGGCCTTTGATGATCGTTCCCACGCTCTGCGTGGGAATGCCTCAAGGGACGCTCCGCGTTCCAGCTCTTGGGGGGACGCAGAGCGTCCCGGGCTGAATTCCCACGCGGAGCGTGGGAACGATCAACGCGTAAGCAGTGAAGATTCTTGTGGGAGCGAGCCTGCTCGCGAATGCGGTTTGTCAGTCACTGTGGCTTCGACTGGCGGATTGCTTTCGCGAGCAGGCTCGCTCCGACTGTTGATGCGGTACGGGTGCAGTTGATGATCGTTCCCACGCTCTGCGTGGGAATGCCTCAAGGGACGCTCCGCGTTCCAGCTCTGGGGGGACGCAGAGCGTCCCGGGCTGCATTCCCACGCGGAGCGTGGGAACGATCAACGCGTAAGCAATGAAGATTCTTGTGGGAGCGAGCCTGCTCGCGAAAGCGGTTTGTCAGTCACTGTGGCTTCGACTGGCGGATTGCTTTCGCGAGCAGGCTCACTCCTACAGGGGGGCGGGTCAAGGCTGGAACCATTCGTGGCGTTCGTTGAAGGTTTGCTGGATGAGGTCGATGAGGGCTTGGATTTCGGGAGAGTTTTGCGAGTCGGTGTTGACGGCGAGCCAAGCATGGAGCTGCATCGGTTCGGCGAATAATCCGGGCAGTGCGATGAGGCCTCGGTCGAAGCGGCTCATGTATGCCGGCAGCAATCCGATGCAAGCGCTGCACCGGATCATCTCCAGCATCAATTCATAAGATTGAATCTGTACTACGCCAGCCAAGCGCCGCTCGACCAACTCATTCCAAGGGCGAAAGCTCTCAACCTGCCGATCGCACTGCCACTGCACCAGCATGAAGTCCGCCAGATCATCCGGCGTTTCCGGTCGCGCTGTCACCCGCGAATAGCGCTTGGCGATGTGCGGCAGATATTCAATTCGCGCGAGGTGTTGCGGTGCGCTTGTGGCGAAGGTGGGACCAGGGTTTGAAGCATCGCTGGGCGCCAGCCAGAGGACAATGTCGGCGCTGACCGCACGCAAGGCCAGTTCGCTATCCAGAGCAATAATTTCCAGACGCAGGCTGGCATTGCGGCGCAGCAATGCGATGAGGTCGCGGCCGAGGATGTCGTGGAGGATGGATTCGGCGATGGCGAGGCGGATCAGCGGTTGTTCGATGACCGGGAGTTTGCGTTGGTGGGCCAGGGTGCTGAGTCGGGCCTGCAACTGTTGGCCTTCGCGGGTGAGCGTTAGGGCGCTGCCCTGGAAGCTGAACAGGCTGTGTTGCAGTTGTTGTTCGAGTTGCGCGAGTTGTTTGCGCAGCAGCGTCGAGCGCACATTGAGGCTGCGCGCGGCTTGCATGAAGCAACCGCAGCGGGCGCTGACGAGGAAGTATTGGGCGACTTCGCTGTCGATGGTCGCGGCCTGGTTGAGCCAGGGTTCGGGGCTGGTTTGGGACGATTGGTAATCAACGGCGCCCGGGCGTCCTGCGGGTTCGGTGAATGACATTGATGACTCCCTGTCGATCTAATGTGGTTGCTCTGAATACACCGGATCTCATTGTGGGAGCGAGCCTGCTCGCGAAAGCGTTGGCACATTCAACATCTTCGCTGACTGACCCACCGCATTCGCGAGCAGGCTCGCTCCCACAGGGGTGATTGGTGTTTGGCTGACGTCAGTGTTTTTCCTCGAGGATTTTGTTCAGTTCAGCCCCGTCGATGCTCAGGGTGGCGGTATTAAGCATGCCGTCCAGATAAGCCTGGGCGATCTGTTCCTCGCGTTGTGCGCGCAGGGCCTGGGTCAGTTGGTCGCGCAGTTCCTCCAGCGTCGCGGTGCGGGCCGGTTGTTGTTCGGTGAGTTTGATCACGTGGAAGCCGGCGGCGCTTTGCACCGGATCAGACACGGCGCCCACCTTGAGCCGCGCTACAGCGCCACGTACTTCCGGCACCAGCTGTTGCAACGGTTGCAGGCCGGTATCACCGCCCCGCTCTGCCGTGACGCGATCCTGCGAATATTGCGTAGCGAGCGCCGCAAAATCAGCCGGTGCTGATTGCGCCTTCTTGCTCAATTCAGCGGCTTGTTTGCGCACGGTTTCCACATTCGCTGCGTCACTGACGCCAAGGAAAATCTGACTGACCCGATACAGCGCCGGGGTCTGCCAATTGGCCTTGCCGGCGTCGTACGCCTGCTGCAATTCAGCTGCGCTTGGATACTCCGCCGGCACCTGACTCACCGAGCGCAGATAATCACGAAACACGATTTGCTCAGTCGCCGCGCGAGTTTGCCGGGCGACGTCCGGCCGCTGCGCCCAACCCTGCGCATCGGCCTGTTCCAGCACGGCTTTTTCCGCCAGTCGCGAGCGAATCCAGCGCTCCAGCGCCTCACGGTTGCCGCGCAATTGCTCGCGGGTTTGCGCCGGGACAGTGGCCAGCAGCGCCTGCAATTCCTCTGGCGAAACCTGCTGATTGCCCAACCGCGCCACCGCTGGCCCGACTGCAACCGGCATCACCGGCGACGGCTGCTGAGCGGCGACCGGGTCACTGCCCGGTCGCATCACCAGCGCCACGGCCATCACCAACAGCGCCACTGCTCCGGCGCCGATCACCATGGCAGGCTTTTTCACAGTGCAACTTCCTCTTGTTCGGCGACAGCGGATTTGGCGGTGTGCGAAGCAGCGGTCTGGCTGAAATCGCGCAGGTACACGATGAATTCCTGCAACAGGCGATCCCACAACTCCAGATTGCCGCGCAGGTGTTCGTTGCTCACGCCCGCAGCCACGACAACGTCCATCTCCATGACCAGAAACTCACCCTGCAACGACAACCGTGCAAAACGTCGAGTAGCATTCCACTGCTCTGCGACTCCCTCAGGCAACTCACCCTGCACGCGCAGCGCACAGCTGAAAGTGAAATCAACGAACCCGCCCTGCTCCAGCGCCGGGTTGCCGAACCGCACGGCGTAGCCGATGCCCTGACTGGCGCTGAGCAACTGGACGATGCCGTTCTGTTCGCTCTGGTTGACGCGGTAACCGGCGGCTTGCAGAACGTCGGTCAGCGATTGCGGGGAAACGTGGGTGATCAATTGAGTCATGGCTTTCTTCCTTGCTATCAGTGAGCGATCGCCGCTTGCGGCGCGTCGAATTGGGTTTTGTACAGCTCGTCGCCGAAGCCCTGGGCCAGTTCATCGAACTTGACCCGGGCGCTGCCAGCGAAGGGCTGGCGGATCTTCATCACTTCGGCGACGTCGATGTTTTCGTAGGCCGTGAGGATCTGTTTGGCGACGCCGTACATTTGCTGATTCTTGGCTGAACATTGCTGCACTTGTGTGTCACGTTCCGCCAGTTGCGCTTGCAGCTTCGTGCGTTCGGCTTCTTTGCCACGAGCGAGGACCAGCAATTCGTCATAGGCTTTTTTGAACTTGCCGGTCTGCTCGGCACTGGCCGCGACTTGCGCCTGCGCCTGGCTGTGCAGGCTCTGTTGTTGTCCGGCCAGTTGCTCGGCAAGGCCTTTGGCTTTGGCCAATTCGGCCGTTAGTTGCTTGATCTGCGCTTGGGCAGCCTTGGCTTCGTTCTGCGCCGCCAGTTGCGCGGCGCTGGCCTGGGCCTGCTGACTTTGCAGGGCCTGCAATTGCTGGGTGGTGCTGCGCAACTGCGTGCGCAAGCGTTCTTCCATGCCTTCGGCGCTCGCCCCGCTGGCAATCAATAAACCCAGGCCCAACGCGAGAAAACGCGTGTTCATAAAGCTCTCCCGGCGCCCTAGAAGCGCGTGTTGATCTCAAGCTGCAAGACGTCGATGTCGAACGGCGCGCCGTACACCGCTTCGGTGCTCATCCAGCGGCCCGTTGCGGAAACGTTCTTCGCCAGGCCGTAGTTGCCGCCCATGAAATAGCCCTTGGCGTTGGTGCCGCCGAGGTGGAACGACGAGTCGTTGAAGCCGTCCGGCAAGGCGTCCGGCTGGATGTACTTGTAGCCGGCGAACAGGTTCCAGTCGCCCTTGCGCGTAAGGTCCAGCGCGTTGCCGAGGGTGAACTGCACCATCCATGCGTTGGCGCCGCTTTCGATCTCGCCGCTGCTGTCGAGGTTGTTGACGATCTGCCCGGCGGAGCGCTTGCGCATGTCGCCTTCGTCGTAGCTGAGGTTGTGGATGTAATTGCCCTGGCTGCGCAGTTTGAAGTCCTGCGGCAGGTCGGCGTCCCACACGACGTTGAGATCGAGCAGGTTGAACTCGGACGCAAGCCCGACGAATTGCGGCTGCGGCGTGGCGCTCGGGTTGAGCGGGTTCGGCGTGATGTCACGCAGCAGGAACACGCTGTTGCCCTTCTGCATGAACGCCGCACGGGTACCGTCGCTGTCGCAACCCGGCGCGCCGGCCCACGGTTCGCAGGGGCTGGAGCGCTGGCCCTGTATGTCGTCGAAGCGGTAATAGGCCAGCGCACCTTTGAGGCGGTTGTTGCTGTTGATCGCCCATTTCGCGCCGAGCTGGGCGCCGTAAAGCCACTTGTTGTCGCTCTCTTCCTTGTCGAAACCGTTACTGCTGGAGGTGTCGTTGGTGTAATCCACCGGGAATGCGCCGACGGTGCCGAACACGCCCCAATCGCGGTTGAGCTTGTGATCGAAAATCGCCGCCACACCATCGAAATTCAGGTCGTTGGAATAGAGCATGTCGGTGGACATGAACGGGTTGGCGAAGCGCCCGCCGGTCAGGGTCAATTCGTCCATTGGCTTCCAGGTCAGGTAGCCCTGATCGAGCCAGATGTCCTTCTTGGCAAAGCCGCCGCCGAGGTTTTGCGTGGTCGATACCGGGTTGTCGTCCGAACCGGTGCCGATGCGAATGCCGGCGGTCCATTCCTCCGAAATCACCGCTTTCATGCCCAGGCGTGCGCGCAGGCGAAAGAGGTTTTCGCGGTCTTCGCGGGTGTTGAGCAACGGTGGCAGGCTGGTGCTGCTGTTGGGATTCACGTCGTACGGGCCGTTGTTGTTGAGCTTGGCGAAGTCGACGATTTCGTTGCTGTTGTTGCCCGAGTAGTACCGCGATTCGTCACGCAGACGAATGTCGCCGTCGAAGCTGATGCGCGAGGCCCAGTCCGGAAAGGTATTCGGCGCTGCCCAGTTTTCCTGTTTGGCGGTGGCCATGACCTCGGCTTTGACCTGATCGCGGATCTGGTCGCGCACCGCTGCCGGCACGTACTGCACACGCACATCGCCCGGCGCGGCGACCGGTCCGGCCGCGACTGCGGTGGACGCGGCAGCCTGTTTGGCCTGCGCCGCTTCGTTCTGCGCCTGGGCGATCAGCGCGTCGGCCTTGTCCTGTTTGAGAATGCCCTGCTCGACCAGCAAGCGGATCAGATTGATCGTGGCGTTCTCCGAGGGCGCAGGCGCTGCCACGGCCTGACCGACCAGGGTCGCAATGACCATGCCGACCGCCAGGGACAATCGATTCACGTTGGAAATCATCTGCACACAACTCCTTTTGCCGAAGCTTGAATAAGTGAATTAACCCGGACGCCGCCCTTGCAGGGACAAGCGCACGGGCAAAGTGATGGAGGCCGGAGGCCGTTCGCTGAGGGCTGGCGCACCGCGTAAAGCGGCCAGCACCTGGGTATCGATTTGCGGGTTGCCACTGGACTTGATCAGCTCGACACGGGTGATCTCGCCGACGCTGCTCAGCCACACATCGGCCTGCAGCGAGAATGCGAGGTTGCGCAGCTCGGGGTTCTCGCGCAGCAAACGCTGGAAAGTGAACGCGAGAAACTGGCTGTACGTGCCCGTACCCAACCGCCCACCACCCGCGCCGGCCATGCCGCCGCCCTTGCCGGCGCCGATGTTGAAAGCGTCGCTGCCGGCCTGCGCGTCGCCGTCCATTTGCATCGGATTGGCCAGATCGTCCGCCGGCGATGGCGGCGCCTCCTCTTCAGGCTTGACCTCCTCCGGCTCCGGCGTTGGCTCGGGCTCGACGACTTTTTCTTCCACCGGCGTTTCCGGCTCTGGCGGTTTCTCCGGCGGCGGTGGTGGCGGTGGCGGCAACGGAATGATCGTCGGCACTTTCGGCGCTTCGCGGCGCACGCCGGCCATGTCGTTGGCCCACTGCCAGAGGAACCACGCGGCGAGCGCGCCGACCAGCAATCCGGCGCCCCACTTCACATAGCGCAACGGCGACTTTTTCACGGGCGGCGGTTCGATCGGGAGTTGTGCGGTCATGACTCAGCCCTGACTCGGTTTGCCGGTAACGAGACCGACCTGGGACAGTTCGAGCCGGCGCAGCAGATCCAGCACTTCGATGACTTTCTGGTACTGCACCGTCGCATCGCCGCGCACGATCACCGGGAAATCCGGGCTCTGCGCTTTCTCGATGCGCAGGCGCTCTTCCAGCTCCGCCAAAGTGACCGGATAGGCATCGAGGAACACCTGGCCGCCGTCGTTGACCGAGATCGCCTTGGTCTTGGCTTCCGACAGCGACACCGAAGCGCTGGCCTTGGGCAGGTTGATCTGGATCCCGGAGACCTGCGCGGTGGCGGTGAGGATGAACATCACCAGCACCACCATCAGCACATCGACCAGCGGAGTGATGTTGATGCTGTCGACCGCGGCATCGTCATCATCGTCGTGGGAGGCATTTACGGACGCCATGGCAGTGCTCCTCAGGCCGGTACGGAGTGGTTGGCGTGATGGCCGCGCTGGTGCGACGCCTCACTGAACTGGCTCTCGCCGTGCATTTCCGCCAGCCGGGTGATGAACTCGTCGACGAATACGCGCATGTCGGCGCTGACTTCCTTGTTGCGGGTGATCAGGCGGTTGTAGCCAAACAGCGCGGGGATCGCGACGAACAGGCCCATCGCCGTGGCCAACAGCGCGGCGGCCATACCGGGAGCGATGGCGTTGATGTTGACGTCGCCGGCCATCGCCGTGCCGAGGAACACCACCATGATCCCCAGCACGGTGCCGAGCAGGCCGATGTACGGGCCGCCGGCGATGGCGTTGGACAGGGTCGAGAGTTTCGAACTCAGTTGTTGGTTCTCGCGGGTGCGCACGCCGTCCATCGAGCAGCGGATGGCTTCGATGGTCGCCGCTGAAACCGAGGAGGTATCGGCGCCCTGCTCACGACGGGTACGGATCTCTTTGACCGCCACCAGGTACAGGCGCCACAGCGACGAATGCTGCAGACGCTGAGCCAGTTGCGCATCGTCGGCGAACATTTCCAGACGCGTGCCGACCTTGGCGAATTGCACGCGAAAGTCTTCGTTGGCAGCGGTGACGCGACTGAGGCTGCGGTTCTTGCGCAACATGATGATCCACGACTGGAACATCATCAGCACCAGCACGGCGATGATCACCCAGGCGTCGACTGGCACCGCGTTGAGCAGGAAGCCGAGGCTACCGAAGCCAAACCCGGATTGTTCTTCATCGACGCCGTAAGCGACCAGTTTCGACTCGGCGCCTTGCGAGGTGGCATCGGCCAGCAACAGCGCGGCCGGACGGGCGACTTTCGACAGGCGCAGCTCATCAATTGCGCCAGCGAATGGCTGGAACGCGCCTTCCTGCAGATCGGCACCGATGGCCATGACCGAGTTGAACGCCGGCATCGCTTGGGCCAGTGCAGCGCTTTCGCGACCGTTGATGTACAGGGTGACTTTCGAACCCTCGGCGGTCAGCGCAACGTGTTGCCATTGCGCCGGAGCCAGAGCTTGCGTTGCGGCGGCGCGCTGGCCGTCGATTTCCACGAACGGCAGGCCTTGGCTGACGCCGATCAGCAGACTTTGCGTGCCTTCGCGCCGAGCCAGGATCAGTTGCTCGCCAGAGGCCTGATCCAGACGCAGCCAGGCACTGAAGGTGAACGCGCTGCCGGCGTTGTGTTGCAGCGACGGACTGGCCGGCAGCAACAACGGCTGGCCGCTGAACTGCAAGGCGCGCCCGACGACGCCATCGATCGCTGTGCCGGTCGCGCTTTGCGCGGTGTTGCCGTACGCCGTGGTGTCTTTCGCCGGGGTGCCGGTGGCGCCGTCGAAGTGATACAGCGCGGTGTAATTCGGATCGAAAGTGAGTTGGCCGTTGCCAGTGGCCGGGGCTTTCTGGTTGCCGTAGTACATCCAGATGTCCTGACGCTGACCGCCCTCTACATTCGGCACATCAACCCAGATCAGCGCCATGCCCATCAGCGCGTCGAAACTTTCGATCTGGTGGTTGAGCACGGTTTTGTCATCCGCCGCGACGAAGCGCAGATCGGAGCCGTCCTCTTTCACGCCGTCGAAGGTGAAGTTGCCGGTGTGCAGGCGCACCAGCAGCGCGGTGCGGCCGAGGGCCTGATTGATCGCCGCGCCTTGCGGGGTGGTGTCGACGGCGATCTGTTTGCGGTAATGCCAGTCGTCCTGCCACCAGGCCTGAGCCGTGGCCGGGAGCACGAAGCCCAGGCAGATCAACAACGAAAGGAAGAGGCGTTGCATGGACGTGCTCCGTTAGAAAGTGGCTTGAAGGTTGAAGTGCAGGCGCGATTCCTGCTTTGAGGTGTTCGGCCCTTCGAGTAGCGGGTAGCCCCAGTCGAGGCTGCCGGACAGCCATTTACTCAGGCTGGCGCGGGTGCCGAGGCCGACGCTGGCCAGGGCGTAATTGGCGTCCTGATCCGGCAGTTCGTCGCGCAAATACAACTGCGCGCCTTCGGCGAAGGCATAGAAGCGCCAGTCCTGCATCCACGTGCCGGCAAATTTCGCCAGCGACGGTGTGCGCAATTCCTGGCTGAGCAGGTAACCGTCATCGGCGGTACGTTCAGCCGCGAGATAGCCGCGCACGGAGGTGGCGCCACCGGCGGAGAATTGTTCGTTGGAAACCAGCGGCCCCGAGGCGAGTTGGAATGCGGCTTTGCTTGCGCTCTGCCAGTCGCTGTCGAAGGTCCAGGTGTAGTTGGTGTCGCCCTTGAGCACGGCGAAACTCGGTTTGGCGCGATAACGTTTGTAGTCGAAGTCTTCGTCGTCGCTGCCGTAGCCGAACACGCTGCGCGTGGCGGCCACCAGACTCAGGCCGAGGCCGAGCTGGCTCTTTTCGCTGTAGCGAAAGCCGTTGTAGGCGAAGGTGAACGGTGCGTATTTGAGCGGCACCTTGTCGCTTTCGCCGGACAGGCTCAGGCGCTCGTCGAAGTCCTTGAAGTCGATGCCGGCCGACAGCGAGTTCGACCAGTTACCGCTCGAGGGCAGCGTGTAAATCGCCGCGACGCCGTAAGAATGACCCTTGCCGAGCACGTTGCTGCCGCCGATGGTGGCGACGTTGCTGTCGGACTGGTAACCGGAGAACTGCACGCTCCAGCGCTCGCTCAGCGGCGCGGTGTAGGACCCGGACCAGACCTTGGCGTTGTCGGTTTCCTGCGGCGCGGTGAAGAACGTCAGGTTGACGCTGTGGCCGAGCTGCCAGAGGTTGTTGTAACCGAGACTGGTGACGCTGCGCAGCTTTTCGGTGTCGGCACTGTAATCGTTATTGAGGCCGACGCTGGCCGTCCACGGGTTCTGGTCTTCGACCTGCAAGTCGACATCCATGGTGCCGGGGCGCTGCCCTTCACGCACCAGCGGCATGACCTGGCGACCGGGTGTCTTGTTGAGCTGCGCCAGTTCGCCCTGGACCTTGGCAAAGTCCGGCACCTCGCCTTCTTTCAGCGCCGGGACGTTGTCGCGGATATCCAGCGGCGAATAGTGTTTGGCGCCGACCACGCGCACCCGGCCGACCTTGGTTTCGCTGACTTGCAGATAGACGATGCCATCGGCCACGGCCTGCTCGGGCAGCTCGACAAACACCGATTGATAGCCGCGTTCCTGATAGGCCTTCTGCAACGCATCGCGGGCGCCTTCGATGTCGCTCAAGGCTTTCTGCGGGCCGAGAAACGGGTACACCGCTTCTTCGATCGCCCGGGCATCGAGCACGGTATTGCCGCGCACGAAGTATTCGTTGACGTCGACCAGTCGCTGCGCGGCGGGCGCTTCTGTGCCCTCCTCGGCCAGCGCCGGCTGCGCGCCCGCCGTCACCAGCAGCCAGCCCCACAGCGCCAGCCGTGACGTGAAAATCCGTTCCACATTACCCCCTGAAATTCGCGATGACCTGTGGGCGTTAGCGCCCGGTGTGCTGCGTCAATTGCTGATCGTTGTGGCGCAGGCGTGCTTGCCCAGCCAGGTGTGCAACAGCGCAAAGTTCAGCGAGAACTCGGGCATTTGCAGCAAGGCACCGCAGAACACTTCGCCGATGATTTTCTGAATCAGCAGCACCGCGCGCGGCTCGTTGAGCAGCGTGGCGATGTCACGGCTGAGGGCGGTGAAACTCCAGACTTTCTGGTTCAGGCCGAGGCCGACAAACCAGCGGAACAGCAGGTTGTAGTTCAGTTGTTCATAGAGCTGCTGTTCGCTGGGCACCGAATACAGCAATTGCAGGAGCAGGATGTGCATCACCGTTTGCGCGGGAATGAGCATGCCGGGCGCGGCATTGAGGTCGTGCAGCAGGTCCTGATGGGCGTCGAGCAGATCGTCAATCTGCGGGCGCAACAACACCAGCGAATGGCCCGGCGGAATGTAGCTGGACACTTCTTTCAGAGCGCCCTGCCAGTCCTCCTGCGAGACGATCCAGACCCACGGCGCGCCGTAGCGATACACCGAAACCGGCTTCTTGCGCGCGGCTTCGACGATCTTCGACAGGCGTTGATCGAGCTCCTGCATGCCCACTTTCGAATAGCGTTCCATAGTCCCCATTGCCTCACTCCCGGCGTCCCGCCTCGGCTTGCAAAGTACGCCCCGAAAGGCCCCTCAAGCGCGTTACACAGGCATGACCGGACTGGCAAAGGGCTACCGAACTTTTGTCATAAAAGCTTCATTACCGAAGACAGACTGACTGATTTAAACGATCGACCGTGGGAGCGAGCCTGCTCGCGAAAGCGCTGTGTCAGGCAATGAGGATGTTGGATGTGCCGCCGCCTTCGCGAGCAGGCTCGCTCCCACAGGGTGGACTGCGGTTGCACCGTTGCGTGACATTCGCGTGACATTCACAGGGTTAAATCCCGGCCCGTTCAGGCGTATAACCTTCACAAGACTTTCAATCGGCACGCCGACTTCAACACAGGGTAGTGACATGACCACAGCAAACATCCTTGGCAACCTGTTCCCTTCGGTCAGCGACATCCCGGAAAAATATCGCCTCGACGCTCAGGTCGAGCAGCGTGAATACCTGGTCGATGGTCAATTGCGCCGCTGGGACGGCCCGCTCGCGCAGGTGCGCAGCCCGGTTTATCTGAAAAGCGAAAACGGCGAAGAACAGGTGATCCTCGGCAGCACGCCGCTGCTGGATGCCGACACCGCGCTCACCGCCCTCGACGCTGCCGTTCGCGCTTACGATCGCGGCCAAGGCCTGTGGCCGACCATGCGCGTGGCCGAGCGCATCCAGCACGTCGAAGCATTCCTCGGCCGCATGCGCGAGCAGCGCGAGGCGGTGGTCAAGCTGCTGATGTGGGAGATCGGCAAGAATCTCAAGGACTCAGAAAAAGAGTTCGATCGCACCTGCGATTACATCGTCGACACCATCAATGCCCTGAAAGAACTCGACCGCCGCTCCAGCCGTTTCGAGCTGGAGCAGGACACCCTCGGCCAGATCCGCCGCGTGCCACTCGGCGTCGCCTTGTGCATGGGGCCTTACAACTATCCGCTGAACGAAACCTTCACCACGCTGATTCCGGCACTGATCATGGGTAACACCGTGGTGTTCAAACCGGCCAAGCTCGGCGTGCTGCTGATTCGCCCGTTGCTCGAAGCCTTCCGCGACAGCTTCCCGAGCGGCGTGATCAACGTCATCTAC
Source organism: Pseudomonas sp. RG1 (assembly GCF_025910115.1). Lineage (NCBI taxonomy): Bacteria > Pseudomonadati > Pseudomonadota > Gammaproteobacteria > Pseudomonadales > Pseudomonadaceae > Pseudomonas > Pseudomonas sp. RG1. The sequence continues at coordinate 193,472 of NZ_JAPCIK010000020.1, read as the reverse complement.
GGCAGCGGCCGCGAGACCGTCAGCGCTTTGATGGCCAGCGGCAAGATCGACATCTTTGCCTTCATCGGCACCAACAAGGCTGCCAGTGACCTGAAAAAGCTGCACCCGAAACCACACCGTTTGCGCGCGGCTCTGGGTCTGGACGCCAAGAACCCGGGCATCGTTTTGCCCGAAGTCGATCTCGACAATGCAGTCAGCGAAGCGGTCACCGGCTCGCTGTCGTTCAATGGTCAGCGCTGCACCGCACTGAAAATCCTCTTCGTGCATGAAGACGTGGTCGACAGCTTCATCGAGAAATTCAATGCCAGACTGGCCACGCTCAAACCGGGCATGCCGTGGGACAGCGGCGTGGCGCTGACGCCGCTGCCGGAGTCGGGCAAGATCGATTATCTGCACGGGCTGGTCGCGGATGCGCAAAGCAAAGGCGCCCAGGTGGTCAACCCGAATGGTGGCGAGTCCCACGCCTCGTTCTTCTACCCGGCAGTGCTGTATCCGGTGAATCCGCAAATGCGCGTGTATCAGGAAGAACAGTTCGGCCCGGTCGTGCCCATCGTGCCGTACCGCCACCTCGATACCGTGATTGACTATGTGCTGGAATCCGATTTCGGCCAGCAGTTGAGCATCTTCGGCACCAACCCGGTGGCGGTCGGCCGGCTGGTCGACACTTTCGCCAATCAGGTCGGGCGGATCAACCTCAACGCCCAGTGCCAGCGCGGCCCGGACACTTACCCGTTCAATGGCCGCAAAAACTCCGCCGAAGGCACGCTCTCGGTTCACGATGCCTTGCGAGTGTTTTCGATTCGGACGCTGGTGGCGACCAAGTTCCAGGAGAGCAACAAGGACCTGATCAGCGAGATCATTCGCGGGCGTGATTCGAGTTTCCTGACCACCGATTACATCTTTTGACGGATGATCGGCAGGATTGAACGATCCTGCCGATCCGTCAGCCCCCCCCGGGCGATTCAGTGACTACACTCAGCCCAGCATTGCTGGATGCCCGGGAGGCTGACCATGCTCGATTACTTCGCATTGGGTCTGTTGGTTTTTGTCGGTCTCGTGCTGTTTTACGGGATCATCGTGCTGCATGACATTCCGTACGAAATCGCCGTTCATCGCAACCACCCGCACCAGGACGCGATCCATGCCACGGGCTGGGTCAGTCTGTTCACTTTGCATGCACTCTGGCCGTTTCTGTGGATCTGGGCGATGGCTTATCGCGAGGACCGCGGTTGGGGGTTCGGCGATGGCAAACCCATTCAGAATCACGTCAATCAACTGGAGCAGCAGGTCGTCGAGCTGCAAGCCCGGATCGAGCGGCTCGAAGCGCAGTCGCCGGTTGCGCCTCACTCTGACAGCCGGGGGATCTGAGCATGGATCTGTTGCTCATCCTCACGTACGCCGCACTCTGCGTCGCCATCTTCAAGATCTTCCGCATTCCGCTGAATAAATGGACGGTGCCCACCGCTGTCCTGGGTGGCGTGCTGATCATCGGCGCGCTGATTTTCACCATGAACTACAACCATCCCTATTCCGAGGTGGCGCGCTCCTACTTTGTCTCGGTCCCGGTCATTCCGATCATCAGTGGCCAGGTGATCGACGTGCCGGTTAAGGGCAACGAACCCCTGGAAAAAGGCGACGTGCTGTTCCGCATCGATCCCACGCCTTTCCAGAACCGCTTGAAATCGCTCAAGGCGCAACTGGTTGCAGCCAAGGGCGACCGCTACCGCATCACCGAACTGATACGCCGCAACTTCGGCACCCAGCGTGAACTGGACGCGGCCATCGCCCGCACCGACGATCTGCAGGCGCAACTGGACAACGCTCAATTTGAACTGGACAACACTGTGGTTCGAGCGCCGAGCAAAGGCTTCGTCACCCACGTTTCCCTGCGCCCTGGAATGATGGCGAGCAAGCTGCCGCTGCGCCCGTCGATGGTGTTTATTCCGCAGGAAGGTCAGTACTTCGCCGCTTGGATGCGTCAGAACAGCCTGCTGCGTCTGACCGTGGGCGACGAGGCCGAAGTCGCCTTCGATGGCATTCCCGGCAAAGTCTTCGCGGGGCGAGTGAAAAGCGTGATCGGGGTGATCGCCGAGGGCCAGGTGCAACCTTCCGGCACCCTGATCAGCTACACCGGCTCGCCACCGGCGGGACGGGTGCCGGTGATCATTGAAATCACTGACCCGGCGTTCGCCGAATACAGCGCGCTCATGCCGGGCGGCGCCTACGGGCAAGCGGCGCTTTACAGTCAGCACTTTCATCACATCGGCGCGATGCGCAAAATCCTGCTGCGCATGTCCGCCTGGATGAATTACATTTTCCCCTTCCATTGATGACTGACTCACGAGGTTCGCACTGACTACTTACAGCACCCACCGCCTGCCACCGCTGTTGCGCCGTATCCTGCGTCCGTTACTGGACCCGTATCGGCGCTACCGTCACGCCCGACTGATCCATTCCGTGCGCGTGGCGCTGGGGTTGCTGGCGACGATTCTGCTGACTACTGGCATCAACCTGCCCCACGGCGAATGGGCATCGGTGACCATGCTGGTGGTGATCGGCGGTTTGCAGCACCACGGCAACATCGGCAAAAAAGCCGCCGAGCGCGCCATCGGCACCTTGATCGGTGCAGGGGTCGGATTGGCCTTGGTGGCGCAGCACGCCTGGCTGGGCATGCCGTGGCTGACCTACTTTTCCATGGCCGTGGTGTGCGGTTTTTTCTCGTATCACGCGATTGGCAAGGGCGGCTACACCGCCCTGCTCTCGGCGATCACGGTGTTCATCGTCGCCGGGCATGGCGACAACCCGATCACCGATGGTCTGTGGCGCGGCGTCGACATCCTGATCGGCATCGCCCTCGCCCTGGCGTTTTCCTTCGCCCTGCCGCTCTACGCGGTCTACTCGTGGCGTTACAACCTCGCCGATGCCTTGCGCGATTGCGCCACGGTGTACGGGCGCATCATCAACGGTGAAGCGGTCAGCGCCGACGAGCATGTGCGGCTGATGAGCAAGGTGGGTGCGGTGATGGTGCAGTTGCGCTCGCTGATGCCGTCGGTGTCCAAGGAAGTGAAAATTTCCATGACTGAGCTGGACGCGATTCAGCGCAACCTGCGCATGTGCATCAGCACGCTGGAGATCCTCGGCAATATCCGCCCCAACGCAAGCGACCCGCAGGCCACGGCACATCTGCAAACGGCGCTGAAGGCTGAGCACCGGCAAATTCGTGTGCAACTGATCGGCATGGCTCGCGCGTTGAAAACCGGGGCCTCGCAACGGCTGGAGCGAGAGATGGAGCTGCCAGCAGCGGACCTTGATGCGCCGGTTGCCAATACGCTCGACGGCTACCGGATGTTGACCCGACAACTGGCGGCCAATATCAGCGAGATGCGCCAGCGCCTGGCAGCAACCGCACCGCGCTGGAACATCTGATCCTTATTGTGCCGCCAGCCGTCGGGCTTTCCAGCCCCAACCTTGTTGCATGCCGGCGGCGGCCAGCAGGATCGCTGCAACGCCTATCCATTGCAGCAATTCGAGGCGATGGCCGAAGGCGAACCAGTCAACGAAGATCGCCGCGATCGGATAGATAAAGGACAGCGCGCCGGTCAATGCCGTCGGCAATTTTTGAATCGCGCCGTACAGCAAAACGTACATCAGACCGGTGTGCACGATCCCGAGAGTCAGCAGACTCGCCCAGGCATCGACGCCTTGCGGCAACGCATCGAAATGCGCAAAAGGCGCGAGCAACAACACCCCGGTGCAGACTTGAATCAGCGCGATCAGATGTGGCGGCGTGCCGGTCAGGCGCTTGATGATCAGTGCAGCGATCGCATACAGAAACGCCGCGCCCAACGCCAGGGCAATTCCCATCAGGTAATCGTTACCCTCCTCACCTTGCGTGCCATGGGCGCTGACGATCGCCAGCATGCCCATGAACGAGATCGCCAGCCAGAACAGCTTCTGCAGGGTAATTTTCTCGCCGAGAAACAGTGCCGCCAGACCGACCAGCATGAATGGCTGTACGTTGTAGACCGCCGTACCAATGGCAATCGAGGCGCGGGAATAGGATGCGAACAGCAGCACCCAATTGCCGACAATCGCCATTCCACTGAGCACCGCCAGCAGAAACGTTGTACGGGTCAGCATTCCCGGCCGCAGAAAGCCGAACGCGGCGCAGACCAACAGCAACGTGCCGGCGCCGAACACGCAGCGCCAGAACACCACGTCGAGCACCGGTTGCCCGGACACCAGAACAAACCAGCCGATCGTCCCGGATATGAGCATGGCGGCGGTCATTTCCAGCGAACCGCGGCGGATTGCGTTGTCCATCATCTTCTCCTGAGGCTGTGAGCGAAGCATGGCAAAAGTATGCCAAGCGCACCTCGGGCTGCTCCAGCGCATAAAGCAGGCTAAACTTGGTTTTCGCCTTTTTTATCGAGGGTGATTTGCGCCCTTCGCCTAATCCGGAGTTTGAATGTGACTGACGATATCGATCAGATCCTTATCAGTGCGCTGATGGAAGACTCGCGGCGCTCGCTCAAAGCGCTGGCGCAGATCAGCGGCCTGTCATCGCCCAGCGTGGCCGAGCGGTTGCGGCGGTTGGAAGAACGCGGCGTGCTCAAGGGCTACACGGTGGAGATTGATCCGAAATGCTTCGGCTATCAGTTGCAGGCGATCGTCCGGGTGCGACCGCTGCCGGGCCAATTGCAAGAGGTTGAGCGGCAGATCTTGTCGATTCCGGAGTTCACCGAGTGCGACAAGGTCACCGGTGACGATTGCTTCATCGCCCGCCTGCACGTGCGCTCGATGGAGCAGCTCGATACCCTGCTAGACCGACTGAATACGTTGGCCGAAACCAACACCGCGATCGTCAAGAAGACCCCGGTCAAGCGACGCCTGCCACCGATGGCGTAGGTGTCTTTTACCAATGAACAGGGTAGATTGGGGTTTTTCGCGGCTAAGGAATGGCGCTATGAAAACTCAGGCTATGCTGCTGGCGGCCCTGCTGCTCGGCGGTTGTGGCACGATTCAAACGGTGGCGCGCGACGACCAGGCTGCCATTGACGGGCTCAAGCAGCAGAAAAGTTATTGCGGCGCGGTGCCGAGAATCTACAGCGGCCTCGCTTATGACTTCTGCACCCTGAACGCTCCGCTGGCCTCAGGCATCGATCCCGATGATCACCGCAACGCGGCCATTCCGGTGGTGCTGGTGGACGCCGTGGTCTCCGGCGCGCTCGACACCTTGCTCCTGCCCTACACGGTCTACCGTCAGCAAGTGGACGGCAGCATCGTCATCAACTGAACGACTACTTTCTTCCAGACAATAAAAAACCCGCAGAAGCGGGTTTTTTTATTGCAGCCATTACGATCAGTCGTCGCGGCTCATGATGCCGAACAGTTGCAGCAGGCTGACGAACAGGTTGTAGATCGATACATACAGGCTGATGGTCGCCATGATGTAGTTGCGCTCGCCGCCGTGGATGATCGCGCTGGTCTGGAACAGAATGCACACCGACGAGAACAGCACGAAGCCGGCGCTGATCGCCAGTTGCAGGCCGCTGATCTGGAAGAAGAAGCTCGCCAGTGTAGCGCCCAGCAGGACAAAGAAACCTGCGGTGATGAAGCCACCGAGGAAGCTCATGTCCTTGCGGGTGATCAGCACGTAGGCCGACAGACCACCGAACACCAGTGCGGTCATGGCGAAAGCCGAGCTGACCACTTCAGCGCCGCCCTGCATGCCCAGGTAACGGTTGAGGATCGGGCCGAGCAGGAAACCCATGAAACCGGTCAACGCGAAGGCGGATACCAGGCCCCACGCGGAATCACGGAGTTTGTTGGTGAGGAAGAACAGCCCGTAGAAGCCGATCAGCACGACGAAAATGTTCGGGTAGCCGACACGCATCTGCTGGGCTACGAAGGCCATCACGCCGCTGAATGCGAGGGTCAGAGCCAAGAGACCATAAGTGTTGCGCAGGACGCGGCTAACCTCTAGCTGCTCAGCCTGCACGCTGTTATTAACTGCGTAATCCTGTTCGCGCATGGCGACACTCCTGTTGGTTTGAAACGTTCAGTCGCAAAGATCATAACAGACGCTCTGTAACAAGCCATGCAGAGAGTTTGACAGTGTGTTTCATTCAGGTATTATGGCGCCCGCAACGCAAACGGAGGTGTGGCCGAGTGGTTTAAGGCAACGGTCTTGAAAACCGTCGACTGTAACAGGTCCATGAGTTCGAATCCCATCGCCTCCGCCATCTTAAGTACGACAAAGCCCTGATTATTCAGGGCTTTGTCGTTTCTGCGAGACATGTTTTGCGCATCTATTGAGTCATTTCTCAGCAGTGCCTCATACACCTGAGGCGCTGCTGTCCAGATAGCCAGTGCGTACTCCCTCAGCCAAGCGACTCAAAGACAGCCTCCGCACGCTGTTGCACCGGCGCCTGAGGTCTGAGCATTTGCTGCCAGGCGAGCTGCGCCTGGACCTTGGCCACCGAATCCAGCACTTTCTGCGCCCAGCGATCATCCTCGGGATGCACCACGACCACTCGGAAGCCATGATCCTTGCCTTCAATCTGCACGCCCTCCGAATCATCGACATGCAAGTCGATATCGAACGCTGGCGGATACTTGGAAGGCGCATTCGACATCCCGTGCGCCGTCAGGGCACGGTTGTGCAGCACGCTGTTGACCACGCCGTCGACGCGGATACCGTACAGCGCCAACCAGCGCCTGATATAGGACGGCGTGCGCCCGGATGAGGTGTAGACCCAGACACTGCAATCCTGGCGGCGCAGCTCTCGGATCAGCGATCGTGTGCCCATCCGCAACGGTTCACCCAGCCAACGATGAATACAGGCCGGTAGTCGACTGTTCTCGACTGCGCAGTGATGAAGCTGGCAAGCCAGCGTGTCATCGATATCGAACGAAATCCGTATGCGCTGACGTTCGAACAACTGCGGCAAAGCGCAGCGGATAGCCTGCCCTGCCCGGCTGCCGAAGGTTTTCAATCTGGCAAATGCTGGTGCCCAGTTCATCAATGGCCACCTTGAGAGAGAGGCAAAGGCTTGCCTTTGAGAAAGAACTTCATTGGATCGGGCGCCTGTTCTTCCAGGAATGCTGCATATTTTTTCTTGATCTTGGGCAATTCGTACAACGCCTTGACGCCATGCTTGGCGGAGTTGCGGATGACCGAGGACGGGTTGAAATAGCCCTCGGCGTTTTCCAGGGTCAACACGAATGGAGGCAGCCCTGCCCGCATGAGCAGGTAGCTGACAATCAGCGAGCCACTGCGGTTATTGCCTTCGATAAACAGCTGCGGCTTGCTCAGAATGCGCACATAGACACCCGCTGCACGCTTCCAGACCGATTCACTGCGGTACGCGCAATACCAGTTGTACAAGTCCTTGATGCCGCCCTCGACGTTGTTGAAGAAATGCGCCTCGGTGGCTGCCAGATGCTGAGCGTATTCCAGCCGGCGCGCCGGATCCCGGCCACACAGCACCGTGGCATTGATCTCCAGCATCAGGTTCAGTTGCTGCAGATCGAACAGGTCGACGCCGCGGGCAACATATTCGTCAACCAACGCATAGCCTTCAAGCACATTGTGCAGAACTTCGTCGGTGAACGGGTCCCGGGGCTCGGTGAAGTGCCGGCTGAGTTCGGCGAAACGGCTCTGCACTTTCCGCAGTGCGCGTTCAATCGCAGGCAAATCAAGACGATGCTGGGCAGGCATTGGAGCTCCTTGGAAACGCTTGGTAAACGTCCACCGATGCCCGCCAAATCCATTTGGCTTGTGCAGGTAGGCGGCCGCGACCGGTGTTGAGGCTTAGCTGAACTTGCCGCTGATGTAATCGCCGGTCATCTGTTCACGCGGATTGTCGAAGATCTGCGCCGTCGGGCCCATCTCGACCAGATAACCGGTGCGTGTGCCCTGGGAAATATCCACCGAGAAAAACGCCGTGGTGTCAGCAACACGGATGGCTTGCTGCATGTTGTGGGTCACCAGTGCGATGGTGTAGTCCTTCTTCAACTCGACCATCAATTCTTCGACGCGTCGGGTGGCGATCGGGTCGAGTGCCGAACAAGGCTCATCCAGCAGCAGGACTTCCGGCTCAGTGGCGATTGCCCGGGCGATACACAGGCGTTGTTGCTGGCCACCGGAGAGCGACAGGCCGCTGACCTTGAGCTTGTCCTTGACTTCGTCCCACAGCGCGGCGCCTTGCAGCGCATGCTTGACCCGGTCGCCGATATCGCCCTTGTAGCGATTGAGGCGAAGACCAAACGCCACGTTGTCGAAGATGCTCATCGAGAACGGGTTGGGCTGTTGAAACACCATGCCGATGTAGCGGCGCACGACCACCGGGTCGACGCCCTTGCCATAGACATCCTGCCCGAGGAAATGCACATGGCCCTCGAAACGAAAGCCCTTCACCAGATCGTTCATCCGGTTGAGGCTGCGCAGCACGGTACTTTTGCCGCAGCCTGAGGGACCGATGAATCCGGTGATCTTGTTTTTCTCGATGGGCACGTGGCTGTCACGTACTGCCATGAAGTTGCCGTAGAAAATCTTGTCCAGTTTGCAGTCCATGACTACAGGCGCCTGGGTGACAAACGGAGCGGCAATTTGCGCAGTGGATACGTTCAAAATCAGATGCTCCCGTTCTTAATACTTGGGCTTGCCGAAAATCCGGCTGATGATGTTCACGAACAGCACGATCATCACCAGCACCAACGAGGCCGCCCATGCGAGCTCGAGCTGGTTATCGAAAGGCATGCCGGAGAAGTTGTAGATCAGCACCGCCAGTGAGGCAGTCGGATTCATGACATCGAGATTGCCCTGGTGGTAGATCCAGTAGTTGCTGAACAGCGCGGTAAACAACAACGGTGCCGTCTCGCCTGCGGCACGCGCCACGGCGAGCATCACGCCGGTCAGGATCGCCGGCATGCCGGTCGGCAAGATGATTTTCCAGATGACCTGCGAGCGGGTGCAGCCCATGCCATAAGCAGCATCTTTCATGATCTTGGGCACCATCCGCATCGACTCTTCGGCGGTCAGCACCACGATAGGCAGCATCAGGACGGCGAGCGCCACGCCACCTGCCGGTGCCGAATACGTGCCGGTGGTCATCACTACCAAGGCGTAGGCAAATACACCTGCCAGGATTGATGGCAGGCCCGTGAGCATCTTGGCGGCAAAACGCGCGGCGTTCCCCAGCTTGCTGTCCGGCCCCAGCTCAGCCAGGAAGATCGCCGCCATGATTCCGACCGGCACCGCGATCGCTGCCGCGATACCGACCATCACAAAGGTACCCGCCATCGCATTGCCGAAACCGCCGCCCATCTCGAAGCCGGTCGGCGGCAGTTCGGTGAAGACTTCCAGGTTCAGACGCGCGCCACCGCGGGTGATCAGCATGTAGAGCACGGAAATCAGCGGCACGCTGGCCAGCAAAGCACCTGCCCAGACCAGGGTGGTCAGGATCAGGCTGCGCAGCGCGCGGCCTTCGAACCTGCGTTGCAAGCTGGGCATCGCACCGGTTGGCGCCGTCAGGTCTGTTGCTGCGGTCAGATCAGTCATCACTTGTTACCCCGTTGGGCGTACATCATGATCATCGAGCCGAAAATGTTCACGATCAGCGTAATCAACATCAGCACGAGGGCGGCGTACATCAACACCTCGATCTCGTTCGGCCCGGCTTCGGGGAAGTTCAGCGCCAGCAGAGCGGCAAGCGTGTTGGCCGGTGCAAACAGCGAGAGGGAAATGTTGTTGGCATTGCCGACCAGCATGGCCAGCGCCATCGTTTCACCCAGCGCGCGCCCCAGGCCCAGCACCAGCGAGCCGAAAATGCCGGTGGCGGCCGAAGGCACCATCACCTTGAGAATCGCTTCCCAATGGGTAGTGCCCATGCCGTACGCGGCCTGCTTGGTTTTCATCGGCACAGCCGTCAGCGCGTCCTGCGACACGGCGGCAATGGTCGGCAGAATCATGATCGCGAGTACCAGCGCTGCGGGCAGCAGGCCCGGACCGCTCAGGGACGTACCGAAAAAGGGTATCCAGCCCAGCTCGCTGTTCAACCAGGTCGTCAGCGGCCGAATCGCCGGAATCACCACATAGATCCCCCACAGGCCATAGACCACGCTGGGAATGGCCGCGAGCAGTTCGACGATGGTGCGAAACAGCGCAGCGAGCTTGGTTGGCAGGAAATCCTGGGTCAGGAAAATCGCCATGCTCACGCCAAAAACACCGGCGATCAGCAACGCGATGAAGGCGCTGTAAAGCGTGCCCCAGATGGCTGGCAGGATGCCGTATTTGCCTTGGTTGACGTCCCACACGCTGCCCAGAAGCACATCGAAGCCGTGCTTTTCCATACCGGGAAGTGCCTTGCGTCCGACTTCGAACACCAGTGCAAATACCAGCGCCAGAATCAGTACCACACCGATGCGTGCGAGCGCGCGGAAGGTGCGATCAACCAGAAAATCCTTCGTCGAGGGTGGCTGGCAGGCAGAGTCGGGATTAACCGGTACGACAAAAGGTTTGTTCATGGGCTAAGTCCGGAACAGGGGGAAAACTCTCCCGGCGTGGCGCAGACGCACACGCCGAAAGAGACCTCACGGCGTTACTGAATATTGGCGGACGCTTTGCGAACCTGTTCGACGACCGATTGCGGCAACGGGATGTAACCCATCGAATCGGCAATCTTCTGCCCCTCGGTCAGGCTGTATTCGACCATTTCACGCATGGCCTTGGCCTTGGCCGGGTTGCCATTGTCTTTGCGGAAAATCATCCAGGTATAAGAGGTGATCGGATAGGACTTGGCACCGTCCGGATCAGGCAGCCAGGCCACCAGGTTTTCCGGCATCTTCACCGCCGCCAGGGCCTCGGCACCGCTTTCGGCGTTTGGCACGACGTAATTGCCAGCCTTGTTCTGCAACTGGGCAAAGTCGACCTTGGCCAGTTTGGCGAAGCCATATTCGATGTAACCAATCGCACCAGGGGTCTGGCGCACGGTAGCGGTTACGCCATCGTTTTTCGGCGATTTGATGAACTTGTCACTGGCCGGCCAGTTGACGGTGTTGCCCTCACCCAACGCCTGCTTGAACTCGGCGTTGACGGTTGCCAGGTGCTTGGTGAATACCGCAGTCGTACCACTGGAATCTGCACGCACGACAACCGTGATCGGCGTATCGGAGAGTTTCAGGTCCGGGTTGGCTGCGACGATCTGCGGATCGTTCCAGCGCGTGATCTTGCCCAGGAAAATGTTGGAATAGACGTCGCGTGGCAGCTTCAGGCCCTTGGGATTGCCCGGCAGGTTATAGGCAAGCACGATTTCCCCGGCGGTCATTGGCAGCAACTGCACGCCTTCGGCGACCTTGGCGATATCTTCGTCTTTCATTGCCGAGTCACTGGCAGCGAAATCCACGGTTTTGTTCAAGAAGTCCTGTACGCCCGCGCCACTGCCCTTGGATTGGTAATCGACAGTGACACCATCGGATTTCTTGCTGAAATCCTTGAACCAGGTCAGATAGATCGGCGCCGGGAAACTTGCTCCGGACCCCGTCAGGCGAACATTTTCTGCTGCAAAGGAGGCCGAGGTAGCACAAAGAGATACCGCAATGGCGAGCGCAGCAGACTTCATCAAACTTTTCATTAAATGACACCTAGTGATTACGGGCTCCCGAACTCTGCAGCAGTTTTGTGACGATTTCATGAAAGCAAAGTGGCAAGCGTTACCCTCATGGTCCGCAGCAGCGCCTACGGATGTAATCGGCTTCCGGGTTTCGAAAAATCGAATCTTCCTGTGCCGGGCTTGTCACTACCCCCTGATCCCGAGCAGTCACGTGCCAGGTTCACATTGCAAAAACGCTACTTTTCCCCAGCCTTTATGGCCGTCAACCGGAAATGGCGTTAGCATTTCACTCATTCGGCTGAACAAGCCTGTTTATTCAGATCAGGGTCGCATTGTGGAAAAGCTAAAACGCCTTCAAAGCGGGATCGAAGGGCTCGACGCGCTGCTTCAGGGGGGCTTTGTCGCCGGCGCTTCATACATCATTCAAGGGCGCCCGGGCTCCGGCAAGACCATCCTTGCCAACCAGCTAGGGTTTCACCATGCCCGCAACGGCGGCCGTGTGCTGGTCGCCACGTTGCTGGCCGAGTCCCACGACCGCCTGTTCCAGTTCCTGTCGACCATGAGTTTTTTCGACGCTTCGCGAGTCGGCGCGGAAATTCAGTTTGTCAGCGCATTCGATACGCTGGAAAACGAAGGCCTCGATGAAGTCGTGAAGCTGCTGCGACGTGAAATCACTCGGCAGAAGGCGACCGTCATGGTCGTCGATGGCCTGCTCAATGCACGCTCCAAAGCCGACTCGCCGATCGACACGAAAAAATTCATCTCTGAACTGCAAGGCCATGCCGCATTTGCCGGTTGCACCGTGCTGTTTCTCACCAGCTCGCGCCTGGACGACGGCAGCCCCGAGCACACGATGGTCGACGGCGTCATCGAAATGGGCGAAGAGCTGTTCGGTACCCGTTCGGTGCGCCGCATTCATTTGCGCAAGACTCGCGGCAGCGGCGCGTTGACCGGTCTGCACGAATGCGAAATCACCGATAACGGCCTTGTCGTCTATCCGCGCCTCGAAAGTCTCTACAAGCGCCCTTCCGCCCCCGACAGCGCGGACATGACGCGCATTGCAAGCGGCATTGCGTCGCTCGACGAGATCTTCGGTGGCGGCTTGCACAGCTCCAGCGTCACGCTGGTCATGGGGCCTTCCGGCATCGGCAAAACCACGCTGGGCCTGAAATTTCTCGCGCAATCTACGGCCGAAGCGCCTGGCCTGCACTTCGGCTTCTATGAAAGCCCGCAGCGGCTGCGGCTGAAAGGCCGTTCGCTGGGCATCGATATCGAACAAATGGAACACAGCGGTGCGCTGAGCATTGCCTGGCAGCCAACTACCGAAGGCTTGCTGGACGGACTCGGCGCACGCCTGCTGAGCCTGGTCGATGAAAAAGGCATCAAGCGCCTGTTCATCGATAGCCTCAGCGGCATGACTCGGGTTTCAACCACTCCGGAACGCATCACCGACTTTTTCAGCGCGCTGATGAATGAGCTGCGCTCCAGAGGCGTTACGGTGTTCGCCTCATGGGAAATGCGCGATTTGTTCGGCTCCGAGGTCAGCGCACCGAACTCTGACCTGTCCAGTATTGTCGACAACCTGATCCTCATGCGTTTCTTTGAAAATCACGCTGAACTTCGCAGGACGCTTTCCATTCTTAAGGTACGCGATAGCTCCTACAACCCGTCGCGGTTCGAGGTGGTTGTACGCGATCAAGATGTGTTCCTGGAAAAGGCTTTGAAAAATGAACCTTCAGTCGCAGCTGAGTCATTGCCTGGTTCAATTTCGTAAGTCTTCAAGCGGGTTGAAATAACATGACCACCATTCTGGTAGTCGACGACGAGTATCTGATTGCTGACATTCTTGGCTTTGCGCTTGAGGATGAGGGCTTCATGACCGTGACCGCGAGCAACGGCAAGAAAGCGCTCGAGGTGCTGGAAAGAGAACGTCCGGCGCTGGTTATTACCGACTTCATGATGCCAGTCATGGACGGCCTCGAATTCGCCGAAGCCGTGCGTGCCCAGCCGTCCGTCAAACACTTGCCGATCATTCTCATGAGTGGCGCGCAAGCGCACATCGGCATGCAGCGCTCCGATCTGTTTGATGTGGTAGTGCCCAAGCCGTTTGATATTGCGGTGATTGTGGCTGAGGTGAAGAGGCTGTTGGGCTCATAGATACTCGACGACAAAGGCAATTTCGGCATTGGCATCGCCCGCTCGCATTTGCGCATTGGAAGGCTCGATGCGCACGAAGCGGGCTTGCAAGGAAACGGATGCATTACCGCCGCTCGATGTTGGCGCTTTCATTATGTAATTCTGGTTCAGCTTGAGTATCGTCCTGTCACTGAAGCGCATTTGCAATGCCAGCCCTTTGGCAGTGGAATTACTGTTGAGGTGTACCACGCCGGTATCAGCGCTCCATGCAGGGCTGCCCGCAGTGGGCGAAAAGGAGTACCTGAAGTTATTGATTCCGGGAGGACAGTTTTTCATATCAAGAAAGAAGTATTTCTCCTTCGCATAGTCACCGTTCTGCAAAAAATCGCTCATGGTGTAGCTGCCCATATCCACTTTCACATCAGGTGTTTCACAAGACTGCGAGACGATCCGCGTGCCATTTGTATTCATTGCCAGAGGCTCGATTTCTGCAGCGACGAAGGTCCCAAGTTGGCCTGAGGGTATCGTCGCACTGCCGGAAATAGTTCCCGTCTTTACAAAACGCAAGATGTGCTCAGAACCATTCCAACCCCAACCGCCAGCAGTGTCGGTAGTTCCTGGAAAGCCTTTCCACGCTTTCCCCGATGGCGGTCGGACCCATTGCCAGCCGATTCCGGTATTTCCGATAGGAAAAATCTCCGCGCCCGGCTGAGTAACGCCGACAGTATTGCGTACACCTTCGTTGTGTACCGCAGAGCACCTGAATGAGCTGGGTATGGCGCTCAGGGTCACGATCGGGCTTTCATAGATAACCGTACCGTTGGGCGTGTCACGAGGCACCGAGATCGTGGCTGGAAGAACCACCCTGACACTGCCCTTGGAATGGTCGGGATAAAATTCGCAAACTGCAGCCATTGCGTTAAATGGCAGTAAATACAAAAACCCGACAATTAAAACGTGGGAAAACTTCATAGCAATCTCTCTGAACTCGCCGTGTTTGCAAACAATTGAATGGCGGACGATTGCGTGAACTATCAGCAGTAACGCCACCAAAGCGGCAGCAGACGATAATTAAAAAAATGAGCTTGAGCAAAAAGTTTATTTATTCGCAAACAAGACAATTCTCATGGACCCACAAGAAACTTTAGATAGTCGGTTTAAACAAGAAACCTTCTGCGAATTCTTTAACAAATGTTAGCCGTTATCGACATTTGCAAATAGAGCACAATTTAAGACTCGTCTTAAAGGCCCAGCGAATCGAGGTTATTACACTGTCTACTCTTGATAGGAGAAACGATTCCGTGAGAGCCCTCGATACCCTCAATAGCTCAAAACCCCAGAGCAACGCCGCCATCTACTGCCTGACCATTCTTGCGCTGGCACTGATCGCCATGACTGTGGTCGCCGGCTACCATCTCAATGAACTGTTTCCACTGAAGGCTGTGGTGCAACAACAGGAGGTCCAACTCACCCAGCGCGCCGATGCAATCCAGTCGATGAGCGCAGAACTGAAGCGCCTGGCGGAACAGAAACAGGTTTTGGAGACCGACCTGCTTAGCGCAAAGGAACAGGCGAAGGCCGCTGAGCACGCAAAAACCGAACTCGAAAACAATCGACAGGCAGCCCTGACCAGCGCGGTGTTAGAGGATGAAGATTCACTGTGCGCGATCATCGAGCAAAACATCCGACTTGTTGCGGACCAACTCAATCGCGACGATTTCTTCCGCCTGCGTGATGAGCGCGAAGCTGAAGCCGAAGCGGTACTTGAAAGCTATGAAAAACAACTCGCCAGCTGCATTGAGCAGTTGACAGCACAAACCGCATCGCCAGCACAATCTGACTCTGCACCCCATGCGCAGGATTTTGCTGCGCCGATCGAGCGCTGATCAAAAAGCCCTGGTAGCCAGGGCTTTACGTTTACTGATTAAAGTTTGAATTCCTTGGTCAGTTTGTTCAGCGACGCGGCCAATTGCGACAGCTCCGCCGATGCGACTGCGGTCTGTTTCGATCCCTCAGCGGTTTCACACGAAAGGTCGCGAATGCTGATCAGGCTGCGATCCACTTCACGCGCAACCTGAGCCTGCTCTTCTGCAGCGGTTGCCATCAGCAGGTTTCGCTCGTTGATGAGATTCAGCGAGCCAGTGATGTCGGTCAACACTTCGCCGGCGATATTGGCCATTTCGAGCGTTCTCTCGGCCTGAGCGCGGGTGTGGCTCATGGAGGAAACTGCGCGGCTGGTGCCCGACTGAATGGAGCTGACCATGGACTCGATGTCCTCGGTCGACTTCTGAGTACGCTGCGCCAGCCCTCTCACCTCATCGGCAACCACGGCAAAACCGCGACCCGCCTCCCCCGCCCGCGCTGCTTCGATCGCTGCGTTCAAGGCAAGCAGATTGGTTTGTTCGGCAACCTCTCGGATAACGTCCAGCACGCTGCTGATATCGCTCGCCATGGTCGATAGCGCCTGCACCTCAGCCGAGGTGCTGTGCACGCTGGACACCATCAGGTTGATTGCGGCGACCGTGTCGCTGACCTGACTTCGACCGGCAATGGCTGCCGCACTTGATTCCGACGTCAGCTGCGAGGTCGATGCGGCGTTGTCTGCAACCTGCTCCACCGCCGCACTCATTTCAGTGACGGCGGTGGCGGCCATTTCGATTTCATGGCTCTGACGCTGAGTGATACGCGAGATATCTTCAGTGACGCCGTGCATGACCTCCGAGGTCTCGGCCAACTGCGTGGACGAATCACGGATCATGATCAAGGCATCTCGCAGACTGGTTTGCATCGCCGCCAATGACGACAGCATTTGCGCCGCCTCATCGGAGCCATCCAGCGCAATGGTTTCGCTCAGATCATTGGCGGCGATGCATTCCGCCACCCTTAGCGAGCCTGCAATGGGTACCGTCAGGCTGCGGGTATACAACACGGCCAGGGCCAACGAAGCACCGATCGCGATGAGAATGAACACACTGACGATCAACAGCGTGTGCTCATAGACATTGTCGGCCTGCTTGCCCGCCTCATAAGCTTCTATCTCGTTGAGAGCAATCAACTTTTTGAGCGCGACCTGTACGCCATCCGACGCCGCACGCATCTGATTCCTGGACAGCGCAATGGCCGCTTCAAGCTGCCCGTTCGCCACTGTTTCAAGGTATTGGTCCTGCGCCTGATCGTTGACCTTCTGTGCTTTGGCAAACTCCTCGAACGCCTCGCGCCCGGCGTCAGTCGCCAGCAGGTCAATGAGCGCACGCTGATGATTTTTGATCATCTGACGCGACTGCTGGATGTCAATCAGGGCCTGCGCTTTGCGCTCACTCGTTTCAATGGGATTGCGCAAGCGAGCGTTGTTGCCCTTGATTTCGACGAACTCTCGATCGAGTTGGCCGAGCAGCTTGATACTCGGCACGATCGTCGTCTCGACGTACGTTTCTGCCTTGTTGAGCAAGTCGACTTGCTGCAGAGCGATCAATCCGATCGCGATAATCATGAGACAGAACAAGCCGAAACACAGCGCCGAACGCGGCGCGAGATTGAGTTTACGAAGCAGCATGATGCCTTACCTTAGAGTGTATTCAAGACAATGGGGTAAACGAGTGGGCAGCAGAGCGGCGCTGCGGTATAGCGCCTCGGCGCATACCTGGATCAACGCGGGAAGGTGCGGTAGCTAGCGGTTGGCGCACGGAGAGAGTGTGGAGTTGGTCGAGGCCGGCTCCGCAATTTCCTTGAGCGCCGGGTCGGCCAGCATCAGAAAATCTGCCAGTCGCGGCAGATTGATTTTCGAGACCAGGCGCATCCAGCGTTGCGGATGCGGGTTGAAGAAGGTCTTCGACCACTGGTGATCATCGTTGGGATTGAAAATCAGCAGATGACGAATCAGCGGGTTTTCCCCGAAAAAGTCGAGCGGATCCATCGCCATTTCGCTGAGCAACTCAGCATTGACGACGACCAGGCTCAACCGTTGAGGGCAGTAATACGTCAGTATTTTCAGGTCACGATAAGTGCAAACGTTCAAGACGCTGAGACAGCCCAGCTTGTTGAACTGCTGTTCGATTGACTGACCTCTGCGCACATCGCTATCGGCGATCAGGATCCGCAAGGATCTACTGCGGTTATTTTCAAGAAACATCGGACACCTTTGGCAGCTCCATTCTTCCTTTCAAGAAAATAACCAAGGGCCAATCTGCCTGATATGAGACTTGTCTCAAAAATGAACGCAGGGATAGCTGATAAAAAGCCACACCTTGACGACAGCCCACGCGATCGGCGCATGGTCTGGCTCAGAAAGTGTTGAAGGAGGGATTTTGCAACGCAGGGGAGTCGCGACAAGCCTGAAGCGCAGGACGGTTCTGCACGAACCAGACAATTCTCATTAGTGACGCCCCTTTTTGTCAGTAACCTTGAAACAAGGGGCGCAGACTCATTCTTTCCAAGCCATCAAGGCAGCGTCATCGTCACTACGTAATTACCGCTCGTTATCTGGTGACCCTTGTTGTCCGTGAGCAGCAAGCGCTGGTCGTAATAATCGTCCTGCTCATGAGTATCGGCAATCACCTTCACAAACACCTGCTGGCGCGACTCACCTCGCCCTGCCGCACTGACGTTGTTCACGGTAAAAATCTGCCCGGTGCTTGCCTGGGGGCAATCAAGCAACTCGACAGAAGAATGGCTGGCGCCACTGGCAATGCAACTTGCCTCGACAATTCGACCGCTGAAGCGAATCACTCCGCTGACCGGCGCAGACTGGGCTGCGCTGACGGTGTCAAAACCGAGCAGGCAAAGGCAGGCAATCAATAAAGGACGTCGAATGATCATCGCGAAACTCCAGGGTTATTAACCAAGGTATCGCCCGCTGCAAAATGATCTTTAACGTCAGCTTCAATGCAAGGCCAGTCGGATGGTCATGAGCCGATACGTTTACAGCTCGATCCGTTTGATTTTCTTGATCAGATCAGCCTGTGCATGCTCCAGCTTCAATGCACTGCGATTGAGGTCCAGCGGATCGATAACAGGCGCCTCGCACTCGGCTTCAAGCTCGTTACACGCCTCAATGACCTGATGCTCGGCAACAATGCGCGCCGCCCCCTTGATGCGGTGCGCCAGGTCAGCCAACAGCCCGGGATCGCTTTCGGGTATTAGCGAATGCAACTCCTCCAGATCCTTTTCGCAACTCGACAGCGCCTCGCGCAGAAGTTCTTTCATCATGTCGAGATCGCCTCCGGTGAGCTCGTCAAGACGCTCGCGAATCGAACCCAGCTCCTTGATAGTCGCCGCAGGCGGGCTTTCAAATGGCTGGGTTTCAACAGTTTTTTCCCAGCCTGCAAGCATGATCGACAAGGTGCCGAGACTGATCGGTTTGAACAGGCAATCATCCATCCCGGCCTCCCGGCATTTCACTTTTTCTTCCGGCTGCGCGTTGGCCGTGAAGCCCAGTACGATGCACGGCGATCCACCACTTTCGCGTTCGTCCTGGCGAATGGTGCGGGCCAGCTCATAGCCGTTCATGACCGGCATGTTGCAGTCCGTGATCACAATGTCGAACGGCTCCGAGCGCCACAGCGCCAATGCCTGGGCACCGTCGGCGGCATCACGCACCGTCTGGCCAAGGAAACTCAGCTGCTGCGTCAACAGCAGGCGGTTGGCGCTCTGGTCATCGACTACGAGAATCCTGAGTGTCGGTACCGGTTTGTCCTGAACAACCGAAACAGGCAGCACTTTGCCGCCAAGCGGGCTGAGAATATTGAAGAACAGCGACACTTCCAGGCAGGTGCCTTTGCCAAGCGTACTGGTAATGTTCAGCCGCCCGCCCATCAATTCGCACAATGAACGGGAGATCGCCAGTCCCAGACCGGTGCCGCCTCTGCTGGAGGGACCATGATTGGCTTGGGAAAACGGCTGGAACAGATTCTGCAGATCGGCGCTGGAAATGCCGATACCGGTGTCCTCGACCTTGAGGTCGACCTGTAAGCGTTCGTCAGCGAGACGTTGGCCGCGAATCGAGACGCTGACATGACCGGTGTCGGTAAACTTGATCGCGTTGCCCACCAGGTTCGAGAGCACCTGCTGGAAGCGCATCGGATCAACCAATACGTCACAGCCGACAGTGGCGTCGATGTCGAGCTTCAGCACCAGACTCTTCTGCCTGGCCAAGCCGTCGAACACCCGCGCCACGGATTCGACCAATTCGCGCAGGTTGGCACGTTTCGGCGAAAGGCTGACATGGCCCGATTCGATGCGTACCACATCGAGGATATCGCCGATCAGTTCCAGCAGACCTTTTGCCGAGTCGTATGCCACTTCAATCGCCGGCCGATCGAAGTGTCCCTGCTCGGCACGCTTGAGGGTAAGTTCGAGCATGCCGATCACGGCGCTCATCGGCGTACGGATTTCGTGGCTCATGGTCGCCAGGAAGGTGGTTTTGGCGCGGCTCGACTCGTCAGCCAGCTCTTTCGCCGAACGCAACTCCTCGATCAGTTCACGGCGTTCGCTGATATCGATCCAGCCGCAGATCACGCCTCTGACTTCACCCGCCGTGTCGTGATACGGCTGGATCCAGTGGTAAATGATCAGCCGCGTATCACCGACATGCAGCGTGCGATCCACCTCGTAAGGTTCGTCCTGCTCGATGACGCGCAGGTAGTCGTCGTGAAATTGCAACGCCTCCTGACGATTGCGCTTGCCGCTTTCGAGCACGGTCTTGCCGATCACGTCCTTTTCCAGCAGGCCAAATGTTTGCAGATAATTATTATTGCAGGTGACAAGCCGACCTTCACGATCACGTACGTAGATGGGATGCGGCGTGCCGTTGATCAACGCGCCCATGAACTTCAACTGATCGCCCAGCAAGCGCTCTGCCCGGCTGCGTTCGCGGATCTGCCGGCGAATATAGAAATTCCACGCCAGCGATCCCAGGATAATCAGGAACGCGCCAGCGCTGATCTGGTAGATCAGCGCCTTGTAATCGCGCCACGACAAACCCGAAAACGCTGCAATGGGACGCCACCTGTTGAGAATTACGTCCAGCTCATCCGGCGGAATGCTCAGCAGCGCCTTGTTCAGAATGCTGACCAGTTCGGTATCGGCACGCCGCGCGGCGAAAGCGAGGAAGCCTTTGTTCATGCCGACGATGTTGGAGATACGCAAGCTGTCGCTGTAGATGTGGGCGATGTAGTAGCGCGCACTGTGCAACGTGGTAATCATCGCGTCCGCTCGACCGTCCTTCACGTCAGCCAAGGCGCCCAGAACTGTTTCGTTATCAACGATCTCGATGTCGGGGTAGTCCTTGAGCAGCTCACGCTCAGCCGAACTTTCGGGCACTGCGACGCGCTTGCCGCGCAGCTCCTGCAGGCTTGAAGGCGCGCCTGCGTCCTTGGTGGTGACGATCACAAAGGGGCTGGCAAGGAACGGATGAGTGAAACGCATGCCGACTTCCCGCGAGACCGTTGGTGTCAGCAGAGAAATATCCGCGCTGCCATCCAGCAGACGCGTGCTCAGACTGGAAAAGCTGTCGGTGCGCTCGACATTGATCTGCAAGCCGGTACGCCGCTGGATGAGCTCGAGCAGATCAGCGCCGATCCCGCCAAAGTTGCCGTCACCATCAAAGAATGCAAACGGTGCCTGATCGTCATTGATCACGAACCGCGCGACCGGATGCAGCTCAAGCCAACGTGCTTCGCCGGGTGTCAGGTCAATGCGTTTGGGCGTCAGCGCCCCGCCGCCGCCCGACCAGCGCTTGGTAATTTCGGCAATCTTCGCATCACCCAGCGACTCGAGGGTCGAATCGATCAGACGCAGCAATTGGTCGTTGCCCCGGCGCAAGGCAAAGCTGAAACCGCTGGTTTGGGGTTTTGACGAAAGAGTGCAGCCGCACATAGTTGAAGTAGTTGAGGTTGATCAGGTAATTGCTCGACACCGTATCGCCGAGAAACAGGTCGACCTTGCCAAAAGCCAGCGCAGCCAGTGCCAACTCGTTCGATGGAAAAAGCACGAATTCGGCGTTGGGGTATAACGCGTGTAATTGACTGGAAGGCAGGTAATCGTCGGCAACCGCAATACGCAAACCGGCCAGATTGGCCGGCATCGGTCGTCGATCATCGCCGCGCATGAACATCGCCGGCACGTCTTCGACATAAGGTTTGCTGAGCGTGACGAGGCCATCGATCAATTCGAAACTGTTGGAACTGCCCAACATGTCAATGTCACCGCGCTCAAGTGCGGCCATGGCGTCACGCCGGTCAGGGTAAGCCTTGACGGTAATCTCAACATGCAGTGCCTGACCGATAATGCAGGCGATATCGGCGGCAATCCCCTCATAGCGCGTACCGCTGGCGGTCATGACATAAGGCGGGAAATCCGGAAGCGCAGAACCCAATATCAGGCTGCGCTTTTGCCGCAGCCAACTCCAGTCTTCATTGGCCAGATCGACTTGCAGCTCCTTGCAGTCCGAGCGACCGAACACCTGCAAGGTGCGCGGCTCTGCTGCCAATAACACACCACTACTGAATACGAAAAGCACACTGATTAGCAAAACACCGCGCAACAGATGAAACATAAGCGTGTTATCCCTGGTTGTCGGCTGTCAGGCTGTGCTGCAACTTGAACAGCTCTGCGTCACCACGAATGCCAAGCTTTTTGAAAGCGGCCTGTTTTTGCCCACTGATGGTTTTGCGACTGCGCGAGAACTTCAAGGCAATCTGCGTCACCCCCATCCCCTCGAGACAACAGCGCAAGACTTCTTTCTCTTTAGGTGACAGCAGAGGATTACTGAGGAAATCGTCGCTGTGCGCCGCGCTCTCGTCTTTGGCACCGGCGGGCTCTTCGATCGATGCTGGCAACACGTCAAGCTCAAAGGCCATGGTGGGAGACAGGTACAACTGGCCGGACGCTGCACAGCGAATCGCAGTAATCAGGTCATCGACCGACTGTGACTTGCCGAAGAATCCACTGACGCCCGCCCCGACCGCCATGTTCACCACTGCCGGGCGCTCTTCTGAGGAAGAGACGAGGATGCGCATGCCCGGATATTGCTTGCGCAGCAGGCGGATCAGATTGAGCCCGTCCAGCTCCCCATCGTGCAGTTTGTAATCGAGTATCAGCAGGTCGATGTCGATTTCGCGCAATCCGGCGAGCAACTGCGCGCTGCTGCCATACACACCTACGACACTGAACTCGGCTTCGCGCGTCAGCCGCGACTTCATCGCCAGACGTATGAGCGAGTGATCATCAAGGATGGCAACGCGTAACGGATTCACGACTGACCAATGCATGAACAGCTCCATGATGAAGAGTGTTGGAGGACCATCAGCACTTGGCAACCGCAGCAAATCCCGGGCATCACCGAAGCATTCAGGTGCATCTGATTGATTTCTCGGCACATGATGAGTGTTTTAAAGGCGTGACGAAATAGGGCTTTGTCCCAAAAGTCAGAATGCCGCTTGCATCAACGATCGGATGTGCCTATTGCGCGGCGCCAGGATGACTTCTGACCCTCGAAACGCCAGTCGACCAAATGCGCCCAATTCATCGGGCGAGCATAGAAGAAGCCCTGCCCCCACTGACAACCAAGCCGCGCCAGATGCTGAACCTGATCTGCGGTTTCAATACCCTCTGCCACCACGCGCATGTCCAATTCCCGCGCCAGGGCCAACGCCCCGTGGATGACCGCGCTGTAGCGCGCCTGATGGAAATTCTGCACGAAGCCGGCGTCGAGTTTGATTTCGTTGAACGGCATCTGGCACAGCCGCTCAAGTGAAGAATAGCCGACACCGAAATCATCGATTGCCAGACTGAAGCCGAGCATGCGCAGACGCACCATGTTTTCCATGCTGATCTCGGGCATCTGCAGCAGGCCGGTTTCCGTGAGCTCGAAAATGAGCCCAGCTGGCGAGGCGCCATGGATGCGCAACAGCGCCTTGATCCGGTCGACAAGATTCGGATTGGCCATCTGCGTCACGTCGAGATTGAACGCCAGCTTGAACGGCTTGCCGTGAGACTGGACGAAGCGCTGCAGACTCAAGCCTTGCGTGAGCAGGCTGAAAAACATCTCATCGAGCAGCCCGCAGCGCTCGATCGTCGGCAAGAACATGCCCGGTGAAAGCAAACCGCGGCTGGGACTCTGCCATCGCACCAGCACCTCGGCGCCATCCACTTCACCACTGCGCAGATGAAATTTGGGCTGGAAGTAGGCGCGAAATTCCTGACGGCGTATCGCTTCGAGCACTTCGTTCTCCGAAGGCTGATCGAGATGACTTTCCACCACTTTGGCATCGCCCGGCGTGTGCGGCCGATAACGCGCCAACAATGGCCCCAGCACATCGACCATCAGAGGCTTGCCGACACTGCCAAGCAATTCCAGCCCCTGCAACGTGACAATCCGGTCAACCGTGCGCAACAAGTCTTCAGGCAGTGAACTGCAGATGATCACTGCACGAATCAAACCGGCCTCTCTCGCCAGGCGCAAGAACGTCAAACCATCCATCCCGGCCATGCTCAAGTCACACAATGCAACGTCCACGCCTCCAGCCTGGGATATCACAGCCAGCGCATCCTTGCCGTCAGCCGCCTGAAAGATATTTTTGTACCCCAGACTATTAAGCGCACTGACTGCCGCCGTGCGCTGAAAGGCGTGATCTTCCAAGACCAATATACGAAGCGTGTTCACAAACCTGGAACCTCTTTCTATCAGTCGTTAATAGCGAAAGTTTGAATAATCTTTCAAGCAGGACGCCCGCTCACAAACTTTGCGTTGACTGAGAATTTCTGCATCCGCGAATACTAGCCAGACAAAGACCGCACGACTTTGAGAATTGTCTCATTTGGTTCGCTGCACCATTACCGCAAATATGAATACGCCACTGCCATATTACTGACTGGCTCGCACCTTTATCGCTTTAAGACAAATCCCAAAGACCCGCCACCACCGCACACCTAATATGGCCTGGCATTTCAATGCAGCACTTCACAATAACTTCGGATATAAACATGAAAAAGTTCGCTTTCGCAGTACTCACTCTTTCCGTACTGGCTGCCTCCACTGGTGCAGTGGCTGAAGAAGCCGCCAAAGCTGTAAAAGGCGGCAGTGGTCAAATCAGCTTCACCGGCGTTATCAATAACGACGCTTGCTCGGTAGATGGCGCGTTGGGTAACGACAAGATGATTGCCGTGGACATGGGCAGCGTGTCGATCAAAGACATGGGCACCGACTCTGCTCCGGGCGCCGGTCGTGTGGCCGCCAACGATTTCAACCTGAAAGTGAACTGCAACGCTGGCACCAAGGTTTCGATGCTGTTCAAACCAACCGTAAACGGCGGTTCGGGCCTGGTTGATGGCAAGAAAGTTCTCAAGCTGCAGGGTGCAGACGCGGCCAAAGGCGTTGGTATCGCACTGCTGGACAGCAATGGCCAGTTGATCGACCTGAGCTCCGAAGCCACTGCCAAAGTGCAGACCAACCTGACTGGCGACGCAACCACAGGCGGTGACGGCACCCTGTCGTTCGCAGCCGCTTACGTCACCACCGGCGACAAGACCACCGCTACTGCCGGTACCGGTAACGCCACTCTGCCGTTCGTTCTCGAATACGAATAAGCAGCCCGCAATACCTGGACGGGGCCGCTGTGCCTCGTCCTTCCCGACCAGATTAATCGGTGAAATCTATGTTAAGTCGCTACTTTCCGCTTTGCCTGGGGCTTGCCGGGGTGTTGATGACGCACTCGGCATTCGCCAGCATCTCCTTGAGCTCCACCCGGGTTATCTTCGATGGCGCGCACAAAGAGGCGAATGTCACCGTGCGCAACGGCGGACAAACCATTCTGGCGCAATCGTGGCTGGATGCCGGCGACACGGCTGGCAGCGCACCGCCTTTCGCAGTTACTCCACCACTGGCCAAACTTGAGCCCAATCAACAGCAATTACTGAGGATTCTTTATGAAGGCCGCGGCATGCCTGCGGACAAGGAGTCGGTGGTATGGC
Organism: Pseudomonas sp. RG1; assembly: GCF_025910115.1. Lineage (NCBI taxonomy): Bacteria > Pseudomonadati > Pseudomonadota > Gammaproteobacteria > Pseudomonadales > Pseudomonadaceae > Pseudomonas > Pseudomonas sp. RG1. Next base: position 167,754 of record NZ_JAPCIK010000020.1, on the reverse strand, counting down.
TGAACGTGCAGGAAATCCCCCAGGCCAGTGCTGCCGATGTCAACACGCTGCAATTGGCGGTACGTCAGCGTATCAAGGTCTTCTTCCGCCCGGACGGACTCACCGGTGATGCCGCAAAGGCACCGGAGCAACTTGCATGGCAATTGGTCACTCAGGCTGGCAAGTCGGTGCTGAAAGTAAAAAACCAAAGCAACTACCACGTGTCGCTGGCGGATCTGAAAGTCGTTGCAGGGAAAAAAGCGGAATTGGTAATTGATTCGACAATGATCGTTCCAGGGGAAGTTCGCTCATTCAATCTGAAAGATCTGCCAGCTGGCACTTCGCATTTGAGTTTTTCAGCAATTAACGATTACGGCGCACAACAACGATTCGATGCACCACTAAGCGTTGCCGAAAGCCATGCCGAGCGCGTGAAAGATGCCTCCGCCCAGTAAATCCCCCGCCCCACCCTGCCAACTTACAAGCTATTCAAAAGTTCCGGACTCCGGTTGAAGCAACACGGACTGATAAGGCAAATTGCATGTTTTCCTCCCAACACCACACATCTGAAAGTTGTGTTAAGCATCATGTTGCGCGCCAGAAAAACAAAGCGGCGTTGGGCTGCCTGCATCCATTGTGCTTTGCTATCAACATGGCCATTTGCGGATTCGCCGTGGGCGCCGAAGCCCCGGCCGCAGTGGCGAGTGAATCTTTCAATACGCTGTTCCTTGAAGGTTCATCGGCGGTCGATCTGCAACCGTTGCTGAATGCCAACAGCGTCTTGCCAGGCCAATACCGCGTCGACGTGTTCAGCAACGGCACGCTGGTCGGGCGTCGCGATATCGATTTCGCGGCCAACCCGGTCAACGGCAAAGTCGAGCCACGCATCACCCTGGAACTGTTGCAGCAGCTGGGTGTGGACATGCGCAAACTGCGTGAGCAGGGTCTGGTTGACGAGCAACACCCTGCCGATCACTACGACCTGCCTGCAATGATCGAGCAAGCGAGTCTCAATTTCGATGCCAACCGCCTGCGCCTCAATATCAGTGTGCCGCAGGTCGCCATGGCGCGTGGCATGCGCGGCTATGTAGATCCGGAGCTTTGGGACCAAGGCGTGGCCGCCGGTTTCATCAACTACCAGCTGAGCAGCACCCGCAGCAAAACCGATTACACCACGCAAATCTCCAATAACCTGGGGCTGCGCAACGGCATCAACTTTGGTGCCTGGCGTCTGCGCAACGAATCCAACCTGAGCAGCTCCACCGGCCGGCCCAATCGTTTTGTCAGCAACCGCACGTTCATCCAGCGCGACCTCACGGCGATCAAGGGGCAACTGAGCGCGGGTGAAATCTTTTCCGACTCGGATCTGTTCGACAGCGTGCGCTACCAAGGCGTCAAGATCGCTTCTGATGAAGGCATGCGTGCAGACAGTGAGCGCGGTTATGCACCGATCATTCGTGGCGTGGCGGAAACCAATGCGAAGATCGAGGTCCGCCAGGACAACTACATTCTCTACACCACCAATGTACCGCCGGGTCCGTTCGAGATCAGTGATATCTACCCATCGGGCTCCAACGGTGACCTGGAGATCACCATTGTCGAAGCGGATGGTCGGCGCAAGGTAACCCGGCAGGCGTTCTCCGCCCTGCCGACGATGGTGCGTGAGGGGCAACTGAAGTACAGCCTGTCGAGCGGCAAGTTCAACAACAACAGCGAGGGCTATGACAAACCGGCTTTCCTTGGGGGCACTTTCGCCTACGGCTTGACCAGCAATCTGACGGGCATTGCCGGCATTCAGGCGAGCAACGGCTTCAAGGCGCTGTCCATCGGTGCGGCGAAGAACACCTCGATTGGCGCGATGTCCCTGGACGTTACGCAATCGTCCAGCAAGGCATTCGGCAAAACCACCCAGGGCAGCAGTGTCCGCGCGCTCTATGCAAAGACCTTCACCGGTACCGATACCAGCTTCACCCTCGCCGCCTATCGTTATTCGACCGAGGGTTACCGCACGCTGACCGACCATGTGCAGGACACCAGCGCCGGCGCTACGCGGCGCGCGGGCAATGCCAAAACCCGTACCGACCTCACGGTCAACCAGACCCTTGGCGAAGCGCGCCAGTTCGGCTCGCTGTATTTGAATGCCAGTGACCAGCGCTATTGGGATCGCGGTGGCTCGCGCAGCTTTTCCGCCGGCTACAACAACAATTGGCGCGACCTGAACTACAACATCAGCCTGAGCAAAACCCAGGAATTCGGCGCACGCGGTGACACCAGCAACGACACGCAATTAAGCGTTTCAATTTCGTTCCCGCTCGGATCGACACCACGCGCACCGCGTGCCTACGTCTCCAGTAACCATCAGAACGCCGGTACCAGCACGCAAGCCGGGATCAATGGTTATCTGACCGAGGACAGCGACACCTACTATTCCGTGCAGACCGGGCGCAGCGTCCAGGGCGAGCGCTCTGGCTCGCTCAGTTTGAGTACCCGTACGTCGATGGGCGATCTGGGCTTTGGCTACAACCGAGGCAGCGGCTATGAGTCGCAGAACCTGAGTGCGGCCGGATCGATCGTGGCTCATGCCGGCGGCATCAATATGGGCCAGACCGTCGGTGAAACGTTCGGCCTGGTGGAAGTCCCCGGCATGTCGGGCGTCGAAGTCAGCAGCTATTCGGGTGTGAAAACCGGCCTGAACGGCTATGCGGTTCTGCCTAACGCGCAACCGTACCGCGTGAACTGGGTAACGCTGGACACGCGTAACCTGGGCGGTGAGATCGAGCTGGACAATGCCACCCAGCAACTGGTGCCAAGACGAGGTTCGGTGGTTCTTGCACGCTTCGAAGGCAGCAAAGGCAGACGCGTCCAGTTTGAACTGTACGATGTCAACGGCCAGCCGATTCCATTCGGCGCGGTGCTGTTGGATAGCGACGGCAAACAACTGGCATTGTCAGATCCGACGGGCAAAGCCCTGGCGCTGGTGACCAAAGATCACGGTGTCATCACCATCAAGTGGCAGGGCAAAAGCTGCCCCGTGCCATACAAGCTGCCGGAAAAGGTCGAAGGTTTGAACTACGAGCAATATCGGTTGGCTTGCTCTTCGAGCGCGAAGTAGACCGACCGCGAGCTTGTCACCCTACGTCCCCTCAACCAAAACTCAGCCCTGATGATTCAGGGCTTTTAATGCGCGCGGTTTGGACATTGCCGATCAATAACATCGGAATTTGCAAAACAGCTGCAAGCAACGGCAATCAGTCCCAAGGCACCGGTGACCACGCTTCCACCAGCCTGTCGATAAACAGCCGAATCTTCGGCGACAGGTGTCGCTTGCTCGGGTAAATCACCCGGATTGGCTCGGCAGCCTCAGCGTACTCAGCGAGCAACTGCACGAGCTTGCCACTGCGCAGGTCATCGTTGACCACATAGGATGGCAACGTCGCGATACCGAGGCCTGCCGCAGTCGCCTGATGCAAGGCTTCGGCGCTGTCCATTTGCAGCCGTCCGGCATGAATGACCGGCACAGGCTGACCATTGACGCGAAAATTCCACGGCAGCAATCGGCCACCGCTCACGAAGTGCAGGCACGCATGCCCGGCGAGATCTTCGGGTGTCTGCGGTGCCGGATGTTCATTCAGATAATCGGGCGAGGCACAGGTGATCATTTGCTGGTAAGCCACCGTGCGCGTGAGTAGCCCGGAGTCTTCCTTGGGCGGACCGATGCGAATCGCCAGATCGAAACCCTCGTCGATCAGGTCGACCAGCCGATCGGAAAACGTCGCGTCGATGGCGAGCGACGGCCAGTCTCTCAAGCAGCGCTCGATGTGCTGCACAACGTGCAGCCGGCCCAGTGCTACCGGCAGGCTCATGCGCAAGCGGCCGCTGGGCGTCGAACGGCGGAACGCCAAAGCCTCTTCGACCTCGTCCAGATCCTGCAAGATGCCCACACATCGCTCATACAGCACCCGACCATCGTCGGTCAGGCTCAGGCTGCGGGTGGTGCGGTTGAGCAGACGGACCTGCAGACGCGATTCGAGCCGCACGATCGATTTACCGACGGCCGAGCGGGTCAGCCCGAGTTGCCTGGCCGCCGCCGTAAAACTTCCAGTATCCACCGAGGCGACGAAGGCGGCGATGTCGTTCAGGTTATGCAGTTCCATGAGGCCTCCGGGTTTGGCATTCAGGCGGGTGGGCACCGGTTATGGGGAACCCTATTCCCCAATCATGAGCATAACATCTCGATTAGTTAAGCCATCACTAACGAGGTCATATGAACACTGAAGTAAAAGCAGCCGTGCAAACCTGGGCCAACAGCCTCAGCGATCTGGTGCCCGTGCTGAAGGGTATCGATACCACCACTAAGATGAGCGACATCCGCGATGCCTACGCAAAAATGCTCGGGCAGAATCAACCACCGGCTGGCGTGAGATTTGAAGCAGTCGACATGGGCGGCGTGCCCGCTACGCTGGTGACTCCGGATGAACTCAAGACCGACGCGGTGCTGATGTACATCCACGGCGGTGCCTACATCGTCGGTCGACCTGACGGCTACCACGGCATCGGCGGCAACTACGCAAAAATGCTCGGCGCGCGGGTGTACATGCCGGATTACCGCCTCGCACCCGAGCATCAGTTCCCCGCCTCCATCGATGACACTTTGCGCGCCTATGAGTGGTTGCTTGAGCAGAACATCGCCGCCAGCAAGATTGCCTTCGCAGGCGAGTCGGCGGGTGGCGCGATGGTGGTCAGCGTGATGGTCGCGGCAAAATCCAAAGGCTTGCCCTTGCCCGCAGTGGGTTCGTCCATCTCGCCATGGGCCAACCTCGAACACACCGGCGCCTCCATGAGCAATCGTGAAGGCCTTGACCCGCTAAACTCCAAGCCCGTGCTGGATATCCTCGCGCGAGCCTTTCTCGGCGACACCTTGGCCAACCATCCGCTGGCGTCGCCGGTGTTCGCCGACGTCACCGGACTGCCACCGATTCTGGTACAGATCGGCGAAAACGAACTGATGCTCAGTGACGCCTTGCGTCTGGCCAATCACCTGGCGGACAACCGCGTCCGGGTCAATCTTCAAGTGTGGCCCGGCATGTTTCACGCCTGGCATTTCTATGCGGGCATGCTGGCCGAGGGGCAGCAGGCGCTGGAGAGTTCGGTGCGGTTTATCGAGGCGGGGTTGATTGGGGCGGCTTGCTGATCAGACAGCATTCGCTGCTGATCGGCGACACTTCTGGCTGTATAGCTCGGCGCCTTGGCGGTATGGTGGTTTGCCGACCGCCGAGGAACCCTTAATGCCGAAAAAACCACCACCCCCTGACAGCAACCCCAGCGCAGCCGACATCGAACGCGCCATTCTGGCCTTGAACAAAATGGCCGAACGCCTGTGGGGCGATGGGCGTGAATCCGAGGCCAAGGCGCTGCTCGATGCACTGGATGCGTTGAACCGCGCCCTCGACCGGATCCGCATCGGGGAAAGTCGCAGGGCCGTCACCCTGCACTGAATCAGACCTGATAAAACTCGCGATACCACTGCACGAACGCTTGCACGCCCTGCTCGATCGGCACCTGCGGGCTGAAGTCGATGCAGCGTGCCAGCGCCGATACGTCGGCCCAGGTCTTCAGCACGTCGCCCTCCTGCATCGGCAAATAACGGCGCTGAGCCTTGATGCCCAATGCCTGCTCCAGGCATTCGACGAAGCTCATCAGCGCTACTGGACTGCCGCGGCCAATATTGAACAAGCGATTGGTGCCGCCCTCGGCGCTGATTGCGGGCGGTTTGTCGAGCAGTCGGAAAACCGCTTCGACGATGTCATCGATAAAGGTGAAGTCCCGCGCCATTTCGCCTTGGTTGTAGAGGTCGATGGCGCGCCCGTTGAGCATCGCTTCGGTGAATTTGAACAGCGCCATGTCCGGTCGCCCCCACGGGCCGTACACGGTAAAGAAGCGCAGGCCGGTGGCCTGCAAGCCGTAGAGATGGCAGTAACTGTGGGCGAGCAGTTCGTTGGCGCGTTTGCTCGCGGCGTACAACGAAACCGGTTGATCGACCGGATCGTCTTCTGCAAACGGCATCTTGGTATTGGCGCCATACACCGAACTGCTCGATGCATAGATCAAGTGCTCTGTAGGGTGACGACGGCACGCTTCCAGAACGTTGAGAAACCCGACCAGATTCGACTGCGCATAGGCATCAGGATTGTCCAGCGAGTAGCGCACTCCGGCCTGCGCAGCGAGGTGAATGACCTGTTTGTAGTGGCCGTGTTCGAACAACGCGGTCAAAGCGCTCTGATCGACAATGTCCAGCCGCTGGAACGTAAAATTGACCAGCGTCTGCAATCTCTGCAAACGCGCCTGTTTGAGTTTGACGTCGTAATAAGGATTGAGATTGTCGATACCCACAACCTCTAGCCCTTCGCGACATAAACGCATGACCGTGTGATAACCGATAAAACCTGCGGCACCCGTTACCAGAACACTCATGATTGCCTCGGCTCACCGGTTTGACTTCAAGAAATATGCAGCACGAACATTTACCCGCGAACGACCGTAACTATTCATAGACGACCTTAGTTACTCGGGCCAGCAGCATCCGACGCGAGGCATCTAAAATCAAAACTTCTTACGAACCGAAACATGTAAGATTGAAACTAATTTGCTATCACGCGCACCATCTAACCTCCGCGACTTCAACAACTTCGAAAAGTTTAAAAAACCCGACGAATAAATTTCACCTTTACCAATCAATAACCTACGTGAGATGGCCATCATCAGCGGATGAAAGGTAATGTTTTTGACTGTTAGCAATTGACAGCTTGCAAAGACTGGCCGATAACTAATCACTGCCCGACGAGCTCGCGCCGACGCACACTTTTCTGCTCTCCGGCTATTTATGTAATTGGATCCTGAAGGTCGCAACTGCGAACCGTGCGGTAGCTTTGCTCAAACAAAAGCGCGGACTCGTTATAGCCAAGACGGCCATGGATATAACAAAAACCCAATCAAGTTGATTCATTTTTGAAACACTTCTTCTGCCAATAAACATTGATGCATCTGGCTCGGCACTTTGCCTTGATCAGCCTACTACCTACTAGCAACATGACGGCTAGTCCCACGTTATCGGCCGCCCTGCTTACACGATCGCTATGTATGGAGTACTCCAGCATGCTAACGGTTTGCCGCAACGGTTCTAACTGGTATTTATTGCAGTGCAAGCCCCGCCAGGATGAACGGGCACAACTCAATCTGCAGCAACAGAACTATTCGACCTTTCGGCCGCAGCTGATGAGCGAGCGAAGTATTCGTGGCAAACGCCAACGAACACTGGAATCGCTGTTCCCCGGCTACGTGTTCATTGAACTGAGCCGAGACGATAACTGGGCACCGATTCGCTCGACCCGCGGTGTCAGCCGCATCGTCGAATTCAACCATGTGCCCGCCCGGGTCGACGAAGACGTGATTGCGCAACTGCGCGAACGCAGCCAGGAGTCGCTCGGTTTTCCTGCCGAACCGACACTCAAGCCCGGCGAACCTCTGCAAATCGTCCAGGGCCCACTGTCCCCGCTCGAAGGCGTGTTCCTGTCCATGCAGGGCGATGAGCGCGTGATGATCCTGCTCAATTTTCTCAACCGCCAACAGCACGTCAGCGTCCCGCTGAGTTACCTCGAACGCCAGCGACAATAGTCCGGATCCGCTTCGCCCTGACCCCGACCCCCTTAATCAGGAGCGTGATCCATGGCTCTGAAGCCTCGCTGTTCCCTGGTTTTAGTCGTCGCCTGCTGTGCCCCCGAAGCTGCCTGGAGCGTTGAGCCGCAAGCGATCAATGTCTACGGCTTCGATTTCACCCCGACCTTTGCCTTGTCGGAAAGCTACGACGACAACTTTCGCGAAGTCGAACACGATGTCGAATCGACCATGGTCACCCGTCTGGCGCCGGCCTTCGAGCTCAAGGCCGAGGACCGCAACAGCGCCACGCGGGTGATCTGGGAACCGACCCGCTACATCTATCACAGTGCCTCAGACGCTTCGAACACCGCCCAGCGCCTGCGCGCCGACAGCATCATGGAGTTCACTGATCGGCATCGTCTGAAACTCGAAGCCGAGGCGCGCAAATACGAGCGCACCACCTCGACCGCCGTCGACGGCATCAACGACAAGATCGAGAGTCAGCGCGTCGGCGGCGTCTACACCTTTGGCGCGCGCAGTGCGCTGAACCAGATCGACCTCGGCGCCAGCTACGCACAGCTGCGCTACGACAACTCCGATGGCATCAACGATGACAAGGAACGCAACACCAGCAATCTGACCAGCACCTGGTATCACCGCCTCGGCAGCAAAACCCGTGGCTTGCTCGAATACGACCACACCCGCTTCGATTACCTGCAATCGAACAGCCCGCGCAGCAGCCGCTCCGACGCAGTGCTGGCCGGTGCCGAGTGGGACATGACGGCGAAAACCACCGGCAAATTGCGTGTCGGTTACGAGCGCAAGAATTTCGACCAGAGCGGTTCCGACGACCTGAGCAACCCGACCTGGCAAGTGGATCTGGCGTGGAAACCGCGCACCTATTCGACCTTCACCTTTCTCGCCCGCCAAGCCATGGCCGAGGGCGACGACGGCTCCGACGCGGTGAAAGCCACCTTCACCCAGATCGGTTGGCGTCACGGCTGGACCGAACGCATCACCAGCGTTGCCGAAGTCGGCATGGGCCATTACGTCTACGAAGGCCAGGACCGTAGCGACGATTTGCAGGACTACAAACTCGGCGTGAATTACGCAATGCGCCGCTGGCTGGACGTCGAAGTTGCCTACCGCCACCGCGATAACGACTCCGATGCCGACAACGAAAGCTTCACCCGCAATGTTTTCCAGATCACGTTCGACGTCAGTCTGTAGGAGGGTTGGGCCATGCATACGCGCCTGATTTTATTGTTGTTGCTGCTCTGGACAGTGCCCACGGTGGAGGCGGCGGACACCGACACCAATTACCGCCTGGCCGCTGGCGATGTCTTGCGCATCATCGTGTTCGGCGAGCCGGAACTGAGCTTCAAGAAGATCCGCCTCAACGATGCCGGGACCTTCTCCTACCCGTTTCTCGGCGAAATCGTCGCCAAGGGCCTGACGCCCAATCAGGTCGAACAAAAAATCGTCGATGGCCTCAGGCAAGGCTATCTGGTCGATCCGAAAGTCAGCCTCAGCCAGATCGAATACCGCCCGTTCTACATCAACGGCGAGGTGCAGAAGCCCGGCAGCTACCCCTTCCAGCCCGGGCTCACTCTGGAAAAAGCCATCGCCCTGGGTGGCGGCCTGACCGAGCGCGCCTCAATGAAACGCGTGACGATTTTGCGCGGCAGTGGCGGCCCGCCGGTCACCGAGAACATCTCGCGCACCACCGTCATCGCCCCCGGCGACACCATTTCCATTGCACAAGGCTTTTTCTGATCATGGACAACAGCCCAAGCACCTACCTCGAACGTCCGCTCCAGGGCCACTTGCCAACGCAAGCCGCCGATGAGTCGGATACCCTTGATCTGCTGCACCTGTGGCGGGTGATCTGGTCGGCGAAGTGGAACATCGCCTGGCTGGTGCTGCTCAGTTGCGCGCTGGCCGTGGCGGCGCTGTCGTTCATCACGCCGCAGTACGTCGGCAGTGCGACACTGCTGATCAAGGACAAGACGCCGCCGGTGTTGAGTTTTCAGCAAGCCGCCGAATCCGGCGGTGCCACCACCACTGATTACTTGCAGACCCAGCAAGCCCTGCTGCAATCGCGGGAGCTGGCCGAGCGCGCCGTGCGCAAACTTGGCCTGACTACCAACCCGATCACCGATCCACGCCAGCAGGCGCAGAGTTGGTTCACCCCGCGCCAATGGCTGGCGGACCTCAATCGTGACCAGTGGCTGCCATGGCTGGACCTGTTGCCGCCGCCGAAGCCGCCAGCGACCGAAGAACAAGTGTTCAACGACGTCACGCAAAACGTGATGCTGCACACCAGCGTCAAGTTTGTCGGCAAGAGTCAGTTGCTGGAAATCGACGTCGAGTTGCCCGACCCGGCACTCGCTGCGGCGGTGGCCAACGCCCTCGCCCAGGGTTTTATCGACAGCCAGCAGGACACCAGCCTGAAGTCTTCGCAAAACAACACCAGTTGGATGAACACCCGCCTGGTCGAGTTGCGCGACAACCTGCGCGTCGCCGAAAACAAGTTGCAGGCCTATCGCGAAGAACAGGGTCTGGTCGATGTCGACGGCGTCGCCACCATCAGTGCCAACGAGCTGCAGATGACCGGCAACCGCATGATCGATGCGCGCCGCGACCGTGCTGAAGCGGAGAGCCAGTTCCGTCAGGCGCAAGCCTTGAGCAACGGCGACATCAGTCGTTTGTCCAGCGTGCCGGCAGTGCTGAGCAATCCGCTGATTCAGCAGTTCCAGGCCGATCTGGCCAAGGCCCAGGCCAAAGTCGAAGAGTTGTCGGGCCGCTACGGGCCGAAGCACCCGGCGCTGATCTCCGCCCGATCCGAACAACGTACGGCGGCCAACAGCCTGCGCCTGCAAGTGCAGCAAGTGGTTGCCGGTATCGAGCGCCAGTATCAACTGGCAGTGGCCAGCGAAGACGCCCTGCGCAAATCCTTCAACAGCAACAAGGCGCAGATTCAGGACATTTCGCGCAAGGAATTCCAGCTGCGCGAATTCCAGCGTGAAGTCGACAGCACCCGAGCGCTCTACGAAACCTTCGTCACCCGCCTCAAGGAAACCGCTGCCACTTCGGACATGGATTCGGCCAAGGCGCGCATCGTCGACCCGGCGATCGCGCCGCTGGAAGCGAGCAAACCGCGCAAGAACCTGATTCTCGCAATTGTTGCGCTGGTCGCGGCGGTCGTCGGCATCGCCCTCGCCTTCCTCTTCGATACCTTGAGCAACACCTTCAAGACCGACGACACCGTCGAGAGCCTGCTCAATGTGCCGCTGCTCAGCGTCGTGCCGCTGGTGATGAAAAAGAGCCGGCGGCAGCTGGCGCGGCTGTTCGAGGACAACGACCACCCGCGTTTCTGCGAAACCATCCGCAACCTGCGCACCTGGCTGATGCTGCAAAACAACGAACGGCCGGCGCAGGTGGTGCTGGTCACGTCTTCGGTGTCCGGCGAAGGCAAAAGCACCATTGCCAACAATCTCGCTTCGTCGCTGGCGCCGCTGGAACGGGTGCTGCTGATCGATGCCGACATGCGGCAGCCGACGCTGTCGCTGAACTTCGATTTCCCGCCCCAAAGCCCCGGCCTCTCCAACCTCATGGCCGGCAGCGCGCGGCTGGAAGACTGCATCCGCAGCGTCGGCAATCTCGACATGCTCCCGGCCGGCTGCCTGACGCCATCGGCACTGGATCCGTTCGAGGCACCGCGTTTGAAAGCCTCGAGTAGTTCAAGCAACGCCGTGGCGCCCGCTCAGGATTTGCTCAGCTCTCCACGCCTCGGTCGGCTGTTGCAGATTCTCAAGTCGCGCTACCGGCACATCATCATCGATTCGCCGCCGGCAGAAATCGTCAGCGACGCACTGTTGCTGGCCCAGCATTCCGATGCGGTGATCTACGTGGTCAAGGCGCAGAGCACGCCGGTCGGCCAGGTGCGCAAAAGCATCGCCGTGTTGCAGCAGAGTCAGGCACCGGTGTTCGGCGTGGTGCTCAATCAGGTCGATCTGCGCAAGGCGCGCAAGTACGGCCATGGCCATTCCCGTTCCTTCTACGACTACGACTTCGCCCCGCGCTGATCCTTCGGGCCGTGCCGCCCGGCAACAGCAAATCCTTCCCTGTTCGACGAATCGGAGATCGCGCCGATGACCTCGCAATATTCCGCGCAAATGGCACACCGTCGCGGCCTCACCTTCTGGGTGCAATGGCTGTGCGCAATGACCCTGGTCAACCTGTTGCTGATCGTGCTGGTGCACTGGCGCATCGGCGAGTTGCCCAGTGAATATCGGCTGCTGATCATCCTCACGGTGCTTGGCTCGATGCCGGTCTACGGCCTGGTGCAGGTCTACCACAAGCGCCATGGTCTGCTGGTCGGCCTCGGACGTTTGCTCGCCGGCTGGCTGATTCTGCTCGGGCTGCTGATGAGCATCGCCTTCGTCACCCAGACCAGCGCGTTGTTCTCGCGGCAAGTGGTGATTGTCTGGGCCGTGGTCGGTTTTCTCGCCCAGGCGGCGACGTTTCTGCCGCTGCATCTGTTCGTGCGCATGTACACCAAAATGATTTGCAACGAGCGCCGCGCGGTAATCATCGGCACCTGCCCGACCGCCCATGAACTGGCGCGCAAACTGCTCGACCCGGATCGCGCGCTGCTGCTCGGTTTTGTCGCGGCAAAAGCCGACAGCGGCCCGGCGCCGAGCATTCTGCCGCTGCTCGGTGAGGTCGAGGACATTCGCGAAATCATTACGCGGTTGCAGGCGCGGCGCGTGTACATCGTGCTGCCGATGGCCGAGGCAGCGACCATCGAAGCGTTGTACATCAACCTGCTCGACATGAACGTCGACGTGGTGTGGATTCCCGATCTGGGCAGCATGGTCCTGCTCAATCATTCGATCTCCGAGATCGAGCGGATGCCGGCGATCTATCTCAACGAAAGCCTGCTCACTTCGCACCCCGGCAGCCTGTTCTGCAAGGACCTGTTCGAACGCAGCGTCGCTGCGGTGGCGCTGATTCTGCTCAGCCCGCTGCTGCTCGGCGTGGCCATTGCGGTCAAGCTGACGTCGCCGGGGCCGGTGCTGTTCAAGCAGAACCGTCATGGCTGCGACGGCGAAGTGATCCGCGTGTGGAAATTCCGCTCAATGCGCGTGCACGACGATCAGCAAGTGCGTCAGGCCACCCGCGACGACGACCGCGTCACACCGCTGGGACGCTTTCTGCGGCGCAGCTCCATCGATGAGCTGCCGCAACTGTTCAACGTGCTGTTCGGCCACATGGCGCTGGTCGGCCCGCGCCCGCACGCAGTCACCCACAACATCTATTACACCGGCAAGGTGCGCGCCTACATGGCGCGGCATCGGCTCAAGCCTGGCATCACCGGGCTGGCACAGATCACCGGGCATCGCGGCGAAACCGAGACCGTGGAAAAGATGCAGCGCCGGGTCGCCCAGGACCTCAATTACATCAATCAATGGTCGCTGTGGCTGGACATCAAGATCCTGCTGAAGACGCCCTTCACCCTGTTCTCGAAAAACATCTACTGACAGCGGCCAGCGCTCTGGCCCACCCCGCCACGCATGAGGTTGTCCCATGAATGTGAGTGTATTCGGTATCGGTTATGTCGGACTGGTCCAGGGCGCCGCGCTGGCCGAGGTTGGCCACAACGTGCTGTGTGTGGATGTCGATGCGGCCAAGGTGCAGGCCTTGAACGACGGCACTCTGCCCATCTACGAACCCGGGCTGAAAAGCCTGGTGCGGGACAATCATCACAGCGGCCGTCTGCAATTCGGCAGTGATCTGGCCGCTGCGGTAAAGCACGGCGATGTGTTGCTGATCGCGGTCGGCACGCCGCCGGACGAGGACGGCTCGGCGGATCTCAAACATGTGCTCAGCGTCGCCCGCACCATCGGCGAGCACCTGCGCGGCGAGCAGATCATCGTCGACAAATCCACGGTGCCGGTGGGCACAGCGGACCGGGTGCGCGAATGCATCAGCGCCATCCTCGGCGAAAGTGGCCGTGGTGCACTGACCTTCGATGTGGTTTCCAATCCGGAATTTCTCAAGGAAGGTTGCGCGGTCGACGACTGCATGCGCCCGGACCGGATCATCATCGGCACCGACAGCCCGCGCGCCGAAGCGCTGATGCGCGAGTTGTACGAACCGTTCAATCGAAACCGCGAAAAAATCATCGTCATGGATGTGCGCAGCGCCGAGCTGACCAAGTACGCGGCCAACTGCATGCTCGCGACCAAGATCAGTTTCATGAACGAAATGGCCGGGCTCGCGGAAAAGCTTGGCGCCGACATCGAAATGGTTCGCCATGGCATCGGCTCGGATCCGCGCATCGGCTACCAGTTCATCTACCCCGGTATCGGTTACGGCGGTTCGTGTTTTCCCAAGGATGTGCGCGCGCTGATCCACGCCGCCCACGGCGTCGACATCGATGCGCGCCTGCTCCGCGCGGTGGAGTCACGCAACAACGAGCAGAAGAGCACGCTGTTCCACAAGATCGCTGAGCACTTCAACGGCGCGCTGGAAGGCAAAACCTTCGCGCTGTGGGGCCTGAGCTTCAAGCCCAACACTGACGACATGCGCGAAGCCCCCAGCCGCGTGCTGATGGAGGCGTTGTGGCGAGCCGGCGCCAGCGTGCAGGCGTTCGACCCGAAAGCCATGGAACAGGCGCAGCAGCTTTACGGCCCGCGCGATGACCTCTCGTTGGCGGGGACCAAAGAGGCGGCGCTGAAAAATGCCGACGCGCTGGTGATCGTCACCGAATGGCAATCGTTTCGCGCACCAGACTTCGAACTGCTCGCCCGCCAGTTGAAAAATCCGCTGATCTTCGATGGCCGCAATCTGTTCGATCCGCAACGCCTCAGCGCACGCGGCTTCACCTACATCAGCGTCGGCCGGCCAACCTGCGCCGCTGAAGCACAGGATCTCGCATCATGATCCGCCTGGAATTGCTCGACCGTTATTCGCCGGCCCTGCTGGAATCCAACCGGGCGTTCTCCTTTCTCAACTTCGCCTCGATCGGCAGCTTCATCCGCCAGCCGCCGCCGTCGCTGGCGTATTTCTGCGACGGCATGCTGATGTCCGGGTTCATGTCGCGCATCACCGGGCGCGCGGTGCAGCGGGTCAGTTTCGATTTCACCTCTATTGCCGACCCGGTGTTGCGCGAGTCCGAGCAGCGCGGCAAACGCGTCTACGTGGTCGGTGCGAAGCAGGCAGAGCTTGACCGCTTCGTGGAAAAACTCGGTATGCAGTACCCGCGCCTGCAACTGGTCGGCGCGCACAACGGTTACTTCGACGCCGAACAAGGTGCGGCAATCCAGTCAGACATCCGTCGGCAGCAGGCCAACCTATTGCTGGTCGGCCTCGGCGCCGGTCTGCAAGAGCGCTTTATCCTCGAAGCACTGCGCGGTGGTTTCAGCGGCGTGGCGTTCACCTGCGGCGGTTTCATTCGTCAGGAGGCCAATGCCAGCGAGCGTTACTACCCCGACGCGATCAATCGCCTGCACCTGCGCGCCTTTTACCGCATGTACCGCGAGCCGCACACGATCAAGCGCTACCTGCTCGACTACCCGAGCAATGCCCTGCGCCTGACCGAACTGATTCTGCGCCAGCAAGTGGCGATCAATGTCACCGCCCCATGAGGATTGTGCCGATGCATATTTTGTTCACGCTCAAGGATTACCAGACTGGCGGCGGCGTCGAGTGCGTGCAGCAACGCCTCGCCGAGCAGTTTCTGGCGGACGGTCGGCGGGTGAGTTTTTTCGTCATGAACGGCGACTCGCCCAACGTCGACGGCGCGCCAAGCATGGCCGGTGGCGGCAGTGGGCTCGCGGGCTGGCTGAAATCGATCGTGCTGCTGCGCCGCCTGATTCGCCGCGAAAGCGTGACGCACCTGATCGGCGCCAAGGAGCAGGCCAATCTCTGCACCTGGTTCGCCACCCTGGGCAGTCCCTGCAAAGTCATTTACACCCGCCACGCCGCGCTGGATTGCGCCGAGCAGAACACCGGGCGCGCCAGCCTGCGGCTGTTGTACGCGCTGTATCTGTGCGGCAGCGGCAAGGTGGTCGCGGTGTCCCACGGTCTGCGCCAGTCGCTTGCCGGGTTGATCCCGTGGGGGCGACCGCGCATTCGTTATTGCCCGAACGCAGTGATCAGCGAACAACTGATGCGTGCGGCACAAGCGCCGTTGCCAGGTGGTGTGCCCCATCATTACTGGCTGGGCATCGGCCGATTGGTGGAAACCAAGGGCTTTGATCTGCTGCTCGAAGCCTACGCGCTGGCGGCGCAACAACGCCCGCTGCCGTATCTGGTGATTGCCGGCGACGGCCCGTTGCGCGCTCAGCTTGAAGCGCAGGCGCAACGGCTGGGCATCGAACGTCTGGTGCATTTCACCGGGCATCTGCGCAATCCCTATCCGCTGATCCGTCATGCGCAGCTGTTGGTGCTCAGCTCTTTGCACGAAGGCTTGCCGACGGTGCTGGTCGAGGCGCTGGCGCTGGGCACTCCGGTGATCTCCACCGACTGCGGCAGCGGGCCGCGCGAGTTGCTCGACGATGGACGCCTCGGGCGTTTGGTCGGTGTCAATGATGTGCCGGCCCTGACCGAGGCAATGCTCGACAGTCTGGCCAACCGCGAACCGCCAGCTCCAGCCCGACATTCAGTCAGCGAAGCGATCCTGCCCTATACCAGCCAGTACGCCGCCCAGGCCTATTACCAGGTATGGAACCGATGAAAAAGCTGCTGATCATCCTCCAGGACCTCGGCGCCGGTGGCGCGGAGAAAATGATGGTGCGCCTCGCCGGCGCCTTGGTTGAGGCCGGCAATGAAGTCACGCTGCTGATGCTCACCGGTGCCGGCATCAATCAACCGGCGCTCGACCCACGGGTCAGGCAAGTGTTGCTCGACAGCCCGCGCAGCGCCGCTGCCGTGCCCGCGCTGATGCGCTTTTTGCGCAGCAATCGCTACGACGCGCAACTGGCGGTGCTCACTCATGTCAACGTCGTGGCGATTGCCGCCGCCGCGTTGTCCGGTACCTTGGCGCGGCTGCATGTCAGCGAGCGCAATGCCTTTTCGCGGGACAAGCACGTCAACCCGGCCCTGTCGGTCAAGCTCGCCTACTGGCTGGCGCCGTGGCTGTACCGGCTGATTCCCAACCCGGTGATCTGCGTGTCGCAAGGCGTCGCCGAAGACCTGGTCGACACCACCATCGCCCGCCCGCGCGATGTGACGACCGCTGACAACCCGGTGCTCGACAACGATTTTCGCGACAAACCCGCCGCCGCGCCCAGCCATCCCTGGCTGAAGGACAAAACCACCCCGGTAATCGTCGCTGTAGGACGCCTGGCGCAACAAAAAGGCTTCGACACCCTGATCGACGCCTTCGCCCGCCTGCCGCAAGGCGATGCGCGGCTGATCATCTTCGGCGAAGGCGCTTTGCGCGGCGAACTGCTGGCCCAGGCGACAGCGCTCGGCGTTGCAGAGCGTTGCGATCTGCCGGGGTATGCCAGCGACCCCATCGCCGAAATCGCTCGGGCCGATTGCTTTGTTTTGTCGTCACGTTTCGAAGGCAGCCCCAACGCCCTGGTCGAAGCCCTGTCGACCGGCACGCCGGTGGTAGCGACCCGCTGCCCGTATGGCCCGCAGGAAATTCTCGCCGATGGTGCCGTCGCGCCCTTGGTCGAGGTGGACGATCCGGCCGCCCTCGCCGCCGCGATCAGTGCGCAAATGGCCACGCCGCGAGCCGTGCATCGCCAGCGCCGCATTGATGCTGCCGCGCGCTTTGTCAATGCTCGCGCGGTGCAGACCTACCTCAAGGCGTTACTCGGGAGGCGCTGAGATGAACCGCCTGCAAGTGCGTTATTCGACGCTGGCCGATGCCTTCACCCTGTTCGGTGTGCTGTTCTACACGCAAGTGATCGGCTTCTTCCTGCGCCTAGGTAATGTGAGCACGCTGGACGATGCCCAGCAGGATCTGGAAGGCAATCTGGCCAATCAGGTCTGCGGCTTGCTGACCTTGCTGGTGCCGCTGTTTTTCTTCATCCGGCACAAGGTCTTCCTCAGTAAAAGCTTCTACCGGCAGAACCTGTTTCTGCTGCTGTTTCTGGGCTGCGTGGCCGCGTCGATCAGTTGGTCGAGCGAGCCAATGCTCAGTTTCAAGCGTTTCGTTGCGCTGCTCAGCGTGGTGTTTTTTGCCGGTTTTATCGCTTGGCGCTACAGCCTGGAACGCATTGCGTTTCTGTTCGGCTGTGTGATCGGTGCGGCGGCGTTGGTCGGCTTGATCTTCGCCCTGATTCGCCCGGACATCGCCTTTATTTCCGGCGGCATCCGTGACGGTGCGTTTCGCGGGGTGTTCGCAGAAAAGAATGCCGGTGCACGCCTGAACGCTATTGCGATCCTGTTGCTGCTGCCGATGATCCGCCAGCGCAACCCAATGGCCATGCTCTACGGCCTGTTCGCGTTGATCGCCATCGGTCTGGCGCAGTCGGCGACGGCGATTGCCTTGATCGTCGCCGGCACCGCCAGTTACGCCTACTTCATCACCCTGATCCGGCTGCGAATCAACCGCTCACTGCTGGCCTTCACCGCCGCTACGCTGGTGTTCTTCCTCTTGTGTGGGGTGCTTTACGCCAACTACGCCATGCTGCTGGAACTGGTCGGCCGCGACCCGTCACTCACTGACCGCACGCTGATCTGGGAGCTGTTGCAACCGCTGATCGATGCGCAATTTCTCAAGGGCTACGGTTTCGGCGCGTTCTGGGCCAGTGCCGATGCCGATGCGTTCATCACGCGCTGGGGTTACATCGGCAATGCCCACAGCGGCTACGTCGAAACCCTGCTCAATGGCGGCCTGATTCAGTTGGTCGCGCTGCTGCTGATGTTTGCCCAGACCCTGAGCAAGCGCTATCGGGCAATCACGGCGGATCAGTCGGCGCGCTATCAGGCCTGTGCGCTGGTGATCATCGGCCTGTTCGTCGTTACCAATTACGTCGCCTATGTGATTCCCAACTACCGCTCGGGCGAGTTCCTGATCTTCTGCGTGCTCAGCCTGACCTTCCGCCATCACCTCGTTACCCGTACCCAGCCGCTTCCAGTCGTTAAACCTCGGCCTATGCCCACCACTTTCCGGGAGCAACGCCCATGCTGAATGCCCCCTCGGCCGTCACCGTGTGTGTGGTGATTCCTCTGTACAACGCCGCCGCCAGCATTCAACGCACACTGGACTCGGTGTGCGCACAGACCCGCCTGCCGGACAAAGTGATTGTCGTCGATGACGGTTCCAGCGATGCCGGGCCAGAGATCGTCAAGCACTACGCCGCGCCCTTGCCCATCGTCCTGTTACAGCAGCCCAACCAAGGCCCGGCGAGTGCGCGCAATCACGGCGTGTTCAGCGCCGAAGAAACCTTTATCGCCTTCCTCGATGCCGATGACCGCTGGCATCCGGAGAAACTGCAAAAACAACTGGCGCTGCACGCGGAGTTGACCCGACAGGGACGCAAAGTCGGCTTGATCGATTGCTTTCAGATGAGTGAATTCAGCGACGGCAAACGCCAATTGGAAGATCGCCGCAAACACGGCGAGCACTTTGCCGATTTCATGCGCGAGAACATCATCAACGGCACCTCCGGCGTACTCGCCCTGCGCGAGATCATCGTCGCCATTGGCGGCTTCGATCAGAGCCTGCGCTTTGCCGAGGATCGCCTGCTGTGGACGCGCATCGCCGAAATCAGCGAGATCCACAGCGTGCCGCAGATTCTGCACTGGCGCGCTGTTAACGCCGCCAACATCACCGCGCAACCGCACAAGTATTACCCGCACAAGCTGCGCTTCATCCAGCTGTATCTGGCGCGTTACGGCACGCGGCTGAACAAACAGCAACGGATCTATTTCGTCCTCGCCAATCAAGCAGAATTTCTCAATGCGTTTTCCCGGCGCGGCGATCATCGACGGGTTATCGAAGTGTTCCGGCAGATGCTCGGACATTCGTGGCAGACGCTGTTTTTCTCCCGGGGCAAACCGACCCTGCGCTACCTCTACGCCTGCTTGAAAAACCTGGGCAACAGCCGCTGAATTCAGGGATCGCGCCATGGCCAACCGTCGCCTGATGACCCTCGTATGGATTTTCACCGAGAAGTTCGGCCTGATCTTTCTGTCGATGATTACCTTTGTCGTCTACGCGCATCTGCTGACGCCGACGGAGCTGGGTATTGGCACACTGATCATCGCCGTGGTCGAAGTGGTCGGCATTCTATTCTCGTCGATGCTGGAAGACCCGCTGGTGCGCCTGCAACGTGTCGAGGACAAACACATCAGCAGCGTGTTCTGGTTTGCCGTGCTGGTCAGTCTGCTATCGATTGCGTTGATTTCGCTGGCGGTGGTGCTGTATACGCCGTCCACCGCGCTGCGCTGGATGACCGCCGTGGCCTCGGTAAAAATCCTCTTCACCCTGATGGCGCGGGTGTATGTGGCGCAGATGCGCCGCAGCGGCAATTTCAAGTTGCTGGCCTCGCGCACATTGCTCGGCAAAGTCGCGGGCGGGGTTGGCGGTGTGGCTGTGGCGATGCTGGGTTTCGGCCCGTGGGCGGTGGTTGCCCAGGCGCTGATCATGGACGGCGTTTCCACACTGGTACTGATGCGCAGCGAGCGTCGGCGCATCGCTTTTCTGATTGATCGCCAGGTGCTGGGCGAAGTGCTGCGCGCCGGTCTCCCGGTCTGTGTCAACGTGATGAGTTCGCAAACCCTGCAACGTGGCGTCAACCTGATTCTCGGTCTCACCGCTGGCGCCCATGCAGTGGGCATGTTCAACCTGGCCATGCGCATCATCGACCTGCCGCGCTCGGCGATCTACAACGGCTTGATGAGCTACGCCTTGCCGGTGTTCGCCCGGCGCAGTGCCGAACCGGCGCGGCTGATAGGGGTAATCGGCGATTCCACGGCGATCAGCGGTTTCGTACTGACACCGCTGTTCTTCGGCATCGCCCTGACCGCCGAGGACATCATCCTGCTGATCTTCGGCGCGAAATGGGCCGATGCGATTCCCTTGTTGCAAGTGCTCGCCTGCACGGCGGCGCTGGGCAATCTGGCGCTGTATGCAACCACTGCGCTGGTGGCGGTCAATCGCACGCACTTGACCCTCAAGGCCGAAGTTGCCACCACCATGCTCGCGCTGGCGCTGGTGTATCTGCTCGGAGCGACCTACGGCGGCATGGCGGCGGCGCTGGCATTGCTGCTGCGCATGCTGCTGATCACGCCGCTGCAGGTACGCGGCCTGCACGCCGCCATCGGTTATGACTGGCGCTGCTTCTTTCAGTCCAGTTACCGCAGCCTGTTCGCCTCGCTGCTGATGGTCGTCGTGGTGCTGTGGACGTCGCGCCAAACCGGCCTGTCCGGCTACGCGCACCTGGCCGGCGACATTGCCATCGGCACGCTGACCTATGCCTTGGCCTACAGCCTGCTGCACCCGCGCTGGCCGCAAGAATTCAAGTTGGTGTTTACCGCCCGCTGAGCTGCATTTCCTCGCAATGGAGCACGTCGTCATGCGCAAAACCACGTTGATCACGGGCGGTGCCGGCTACATCGGTTCGCACACGGCATTGCAACTGATCGAATCCGGACACTCGGTTCTGATCCTCGACAACCTGTGCAACAGCAGCCGCGAAGCAGTCGCACGGCTGGAGCTGTTGAGTCACTCGCACGTCGATTTCATCGAGGGCGATACCCGCGACGCCGCACTGCTGGACGAGATTTTCAGCACCTACGCAATTGATGCAGTGCTGCACTTCGCCGGGCTCAAAGCCGTTGCGCAAAGCGTGCGCAGGCCGATGGATTACTACGCCAACAATGTGTTCGGCACACTGAACCTGTGTCAGGCGATGGCCCGCGCCCACGTGTTCAATCTGGTGTTCAGTTCCTCGGCCACTGTCTATGGCGAGCCGACTGTGATGCCGATCGTGGAATCGCATGGCACCGGCAAACCGGCGAACCCGTACGGGCGCTCGAAGCTGGTGATCGAAGAACTGCTCAGCGACCTCGCCCTCGCGGATGCACGCTGGAACATCGCTGTGCTGCGTTACTTCAACCCGATCGGCGCGCACCAGAGCGGGCTGATCGGCGAAGCGCCAAACGGTCGGCCGAACAATCTGCTGCCGTGCCTGACCGAGGTTGCCAGCGGCCAGCGCGCTGCGTTGACCGTGTACGGCAACGACTATCCAACCGTCGACGGCACCTGTATTCGCGACTACATCCATGTGCTGGATCTGGCCGAAGGTCATCTCAAGGCCCTACAGGTTTTGCAGGGCGATGAGCATGGCCTGCACGTATGGAATCTCGGTACCGGCAGCGGCTATAGCGTGTTGCAGATCATCAGCGCTTTCGAAGACGTCACCGGCCTGCGCATTCCCTACCGCTTCGCCCCGCGCCGCGCCGGTGATGTCGCCGAGTGCCGCGCCGATGCGAGCAAGGCCGGGCGCGAACTGGGCTGGCGCGCGCAACGCGAGCTGACGCAAATGCTCATCGACAGCTGGCGCTGGCAGACCAACAACCCCTGGGGCTACCGCCCGCAACCGGCGCCGCTGCTGGCGGTGGGCACTTGAACCGGGGCAAATCCACGTTAGGGACGACTCATGAAAAGATCACCATGCTTGCTGTTGGTTTTGCTGCTGCTGAGCGCTGGCGCCAACGCCAATATTCCCCAACCGGTGGCTGACGGACTGGTGCTGTGGCTGGACGGCAATGATCCGGCCTCGATGAGCCTCGAAGGGCAAAACCAGGTCGTGCGCTGGCTGGATAAATCCGGCAAGGGCAACGACGTCGCCGTCGACAACCGTGCAGCGACGACTTTGCCCACGCGCGTCGATAACGCCCTCAACGGCCACGGCGTGGTGCGTTTCAGCGGCACGGCGGCGTTCATGGGCCAGGCGATCCGCACCACCAAGGGCCCGGTGACAGTCTTCGTCGTCTCGCGGCGCTTGCCCGAGCAGGCCGGTGGCAAGGCCTGGCAGCGCCTGTTCAGCTCGCGGCCGCAACTGGCGGATAACGATAACGTCGCGCCGAATTTCGGCATCAGTGTGCAGCAGACCACCGCGTACGAGCCGGCGCTGGCGTTGCTGGAAACCAGTGACGTGCCGATCGGCCCGTTCGCGGTGGCGCGCAACGTGGTTGGCACCTCGGAAATCCTCCGCGGCGACATTGCCGAAGTACTGGTTTATGACCGCCCATTCAGCAGCCAGGAAGAACGCCGCAATGTGTTCGAGTATCTGGCGCAAAAGTGGGCGGTCGCCATTCCGCAACAGGTGGATGCGTGGACTCGCGTCGGTCCGCTAGGCCCGACCCCGACGCACGTTACGCCCGACCTGCCGTTATCGGACCAGGCCAATGCCGGCGGTTGGAAACGCGATACGCGGCTGTCCGACGAATTCAACGGCAGCGCGCTCGATGCCGAGCGCTGGCACGTCAACAACGCCACCGGCACCGATTCCCTCGGGCGCAAACCGGCGCTGTTTTTGCCGGAGAACGCCAAGCTCGGCAACGGCAATCTGAACATCACTTTCCGCAAACAGACCCTCCCGGAAAAATACGTCGCCCTAGGCTACAAGGATTACAGTTCGGCGATGGTGCGCACCAACGAACGGGGGATGTACGGCTATTACGAAGCCCGGGCGAAACCGATGAATTCCGCCGGTTCCAGTGCGTTCTGGCTGGCGTGGACCGGGCTGCCGGACAATGCCACGGAAATCGATATCTTCGAAATCGGCGGCAAGACCCGCAACGAAGCCTTTGATCGCCGGTACAACATGAACGCGCATGTCTGGGCCAGACCGCAGAATGATCAACACCTCAGCTCCGGCAGCACCTGGATCGCACCCTGGCGGCTGGCCAATACCTTTCATGTCTACGGCTTTGACTGGCAACCCGAGACCTTGCGCTGGTACGTCGACGGCGTGCTGGTGCGAGAGGCGAAAAACAACTACTGGCACTTCCCGATGCAAATCGTCTTCGACAGTGAAGCGATGTGGGACTGGTTCGGCGTGGTCGACGATGCTGATCTGCCGTCGGTGTTTCGCATCGACTACGTCAGGGTCTGGACGCGCTCAGCGCAATAGCAGCGCGTTCAACGGTTGTGCACCATCGCCTGCATCTGCCACAGCGTGCGGAACCGCCCTTGGCTTTCGCGCAGTTCTTCGGGAGTGCCGTCTTGGACGATCTCGCCGTCCTCCAGCACCAGCACCCGATCGAAGTTGGCGATGGTCGAGAGGCGGTGGGCCACGGCGAGTACCGTGCGGCCGCGCATCAGGTTGCTCAATGCGCGCTGGATGATCGCTTCGGAATCGGAATCCAGTGCCGAGGTCGCCTCGTCGAGAATCAGGATCGGTGCGTCTTTCAAAAACGCCCGCGCCAGCCCCAGGCGCTGGCGTTGCCCGCCGGACAACGTCACTCCCCGTTCACCGACAAGGGTGTGATAACCCTGCGGCAACGCCTGGATGAATTCATCGCAAAACGCCTGGCGCGCCGCATCGATGATCTGCTGCTCGGTAGCGTGCGGTTGGCCATAGCCGATGTTTTCCAGAATGCTGCGATTGAACAGCGCCGGTTCCTGCGGCACCACAGCGATCTGCCGGCGCAGGCTGTCCTGGCTGACCGAGCGGATGTCGCGGTCGTCGATCAGGATCACCCCGCTGCGCACATCATCCAGACGTTGCAGCAAACCGAGCAAGGTCGATTTTCCCGAGCCCGAGGTGCCGGCAATTCCGACGCTTTGCCCGGCCGGAATATCGAGAAAGAAATGCTCGAAGACCTTGCGCCCATCCGGGTAGGCGTAACTGACGTCGAGCATTTTGATGTGCCCGCGCGTCGGCGCCAGTTCCTCCAAGGCGTCGCTGAGCTCGTGGGGCTGGGCGACGATGCCCAGGGTTTCGCTGATGACGCCCATCTGCTGACTGGTTTCCACCAGTGCCAGCGCCAGTTCGCGCGAACCGTGCAGGATGCGGAACGTCAACGCGCTGACCATCACCACATCCCCCGCCGTCACCTGTCCCGCTCGCCAGAGCAGAATCGCCCAGCCGAGCATGCCGCCGGCCATAACGGTCAGGCAGATGTCGTGCAGTACCCGGGCTTTTTCCATGTACATCCAGCTGCTGCGGTGCGAATCGGCCTCGATGCCGATCTCGCGCTCCAGGCGCAAGCGCTCGCGTTCCCGCCCGGAAAAAGCCTTGATCGTCCATACGTTGGAAACCAGATCGACAATCTCGCCACCGACCCGCGCCGACTGCGACGCGAACGCGATGTGCCGGCTGCGCCCGCGCACGCCGAATATGGTAATCAGCGCGGCGACGACTATCACGCAACCGACCAACGCCAGCGCCATCGCACCGTGCACCGCCAACAGCAAGGCCACGGCGCCGATAAAATCCACGCATGGCGGCACGATACGCCAGGTCAGCCCGCCATACACTTTGTCGGCAGCGGCACCGATCGCCGAGACGCGATTGGCCAGCGAGCCGGAGAAATGCCGCCGGAAATAACGCATCGGGTGGCCGGTCAGATGATGGAACAGGTCGACGCGCAGATCCGCACAACTGCCGACGATGGTGTGGCAACCGACCCAACCGCCGAGGCGCCACAGCAGGTTTTCCATCACGATCAACGCCATGAACAGGCCGAACGCGTGCCAGACCTGTTCCGCCGCCGACCCGGCGGCCATGGCATCGACCAGCAGTTTCATGCCGTATTGAACCACCACCGCACAGCAAGCCGCGCCGATCACCAGTGCGACCATGGCGACGAAGTGCGCCGGGCGAATTCTTATGTAGCGCCATAAAAACGCAGCGGCTGACGCCGGCAACGGTTCATCGCGCCTGCGCTGAAAGTTCATCTCCCCTGCCCCTCAACACGCCGGCCATTGACCCGGCGCAGACTTGCGGCAATCCGCTCGGGCACTTGCGCCAGCTCGACGTGCAGCGGATGAAACGCTGCGCGCTCACCCTCGCCATCGGGATAGCCAAACACACCTGTGGGACAATACCGGCCATTGTCCCACCCCGGATAATCTAGAAACGGGTACCAGCAAATGCCCTGCACCGGCACACCGCGTTCGAGGGCCAGCAGCGTCTGCTCGACGATGTATGCCAGCCACGGCAGGCGTTCATCATCTTCGGCACCGGTTTCGGCGATCAGCACTGGCCGCTGATAGCGCTGGTGCAGTTCCTTGAGCATGCCCGACAACGGCCGGAAGTCGCGCTCGCCGCGAAGGATCCGTCGGCCGTGGAAATACCACTGGTTATGCGCATAGAAATTGGCGCCGACGATATCCAGGTAATGCTCCTGCCCACCCAGACCCGGCCATTCGCGGCCGGTGAGCAGATCCCATGCCTGAAATTGCGACAGCCGATAGGCCTCAGCGGCTTCGATATCGTCACTGCGCCGGGAACCGGCGATCACATGGATCAACGGATCGCACTGGACAAACCGCGCATTAGGCGCCTGTTCGCGTATCGCTTCGATCGCAGCAATGCTCGCCCGCACCAGTTGATGCTTGAGCTCCTGCGCGCGCCCGCGTGCGTTCGGATTGAAATACGCCACCTCGCCTCCCGCCCAACCCCAGAAGGAAATCTCGTTGATCGGCGAGTAGAACGGAACGCTCACGCCCTCGTCGGCCATCAGCTTCGCTGCAGCAGCGGCGAAGCGGGCGAAACGCTCGACAAATGCCGGGCGCCAGATATCCAGATCATCCGGGTAGCCGTAATGGCACAGATCCCAGACCACCTGCACTTGCTGCGCTTGTGCCGCTTTGAGCATCGGCAGAAAACTGCTCCAGTCATAGCGCCCGGGGCTGCGCTCGATCAGGTGCCAGCGCAAGCCGTCGCGGGCGCAACGGATGTTCAATCCGCTGAGTCGCAGGTAGTCCTTGTCGACCCAGCGCGCATGCCCGGTGTCGGCCAGCAGATCCAGGCGCCGACCGTCCTGGCGGCGCTGGCTGGAACATTCGAAACCGGCCATGACGAAGCTGCTGAAGATCGAAGACGCATCTGCGTCGGGCTCGTCGCCTTTCGGCTGCGCGGTCATGAAGCATCGATCTCGGTTTCAGCCGTGGTTTCTGCCTGCGCCGCCTGAATATCCCGATACAAGGCCAGCGCCTGGCCCACCACCTGATCCATGTTGTAGTACTTGTAGGTACCCAGTCGCCCGAGAAACGTCACGTTCGGCGTCTGCTCGGCGAGCGCTCGATAGCGTTTGTACAGCTCGGCATTCTCTGCGCGCGGCACCGGGTAATACGGGTCGCCATCGTCACACGGATATTCGTAAGTGATGCTGGTGCACGGGTGCGTTTGCCCGGTCAGGTGTTTGTATTCAGTGATGCGCGTATACGGCACATCCGGGTGCGGATAATTCACCACCGCCACTGGCTGATAGTGTTCCTGCTCGAGGGTCTGGTGTTCGAAGCGCAAGGACCGATACGGCAAACGGCCCAACTGGAAATCGAAGTATTCGTCGATCGGGCCGCAGTAGATCAGATGCGCGTACTGCACCTCGTCGCGCACCGCCTTGAAATCGGTACTGAGCAACAGATCGATGTTCGGGTGATCGAGCATGCGTTCGAACATTTGCGTGTAGCCGCCCGAGGGCATGATCTGGAAAGTGTCGGCGAAATAGCGGTCGTCTTCGCTGGTCCGCGTCGGTATGCGCGAAGTCACCGATTTATCCAGTGCCGAGGGATCCAGCCCCCACTGCTTGCGCGTGTATCCGCGAAAGAATTTTTCGTAGAGCTCACGGCCGATCTGATTGACCACGACATCTTCGGACGTGCGAATGGTCGCCACCGGTTCGGCGCGTTCGGCGAGAAACACTTCGGCTTCTTCGGAGGACATCGACAGGCCATAGAGCGAATTCAGCGTGGTCAGATTGATCGGAATCGGCACGAGCTTGCCGTCGACCTGGGCGAGGACTCGATGCTCGTAAGGTCGCCATTCGGTGAAGCGCGACAGGTAGTCGACAATGCGCTGGGCATTGGTGTGAAAGATGTGCGGACCATAGCGATGCACCAGCACCCCGGCCTCATCGTAATGGTCGTAGGCATTGCCGGCGATATGCGGGCGCCGATCAATCAGCAACACCCGGCGCCCCAATCCTTGGGCCAGACGCTCGGCGATGACACTGCCGGCGAACCCGGCACCGACGATCAGGTAGTCGTAGGCTTGGCCGGACTTTGCGCTCTCAAGGCTTATCGTAGGCATTCGATCTGCTCCTGCATGAAGCGGCTGGTGTTGTCCCACGACATGCCGGCGATTGCGGCATCGGCGCGCTGCAGAAATTCGATGGTGCCTTTGAGTGGCAAAGCTTTTTCGATCGCCTCGACGAAGGCCTCGGCAGTGTCGGCGATGAACACCGCGCCGCTCTCGCCGTAGCCGCTGATCACATCGTGAATCGGCGTCGACACCACTGGGCAACCGCCAGCGAGGTATTCGGGAGTCTTGGTCGGGCTGATGTAACGCGTGGAGGCGTTGAGGGCGAACGGCATCAGTGCCACGTCCCAGCCAGCGAGGTAGTCCGGCAGCTCGGCATATTGCTTGCCGCCCAGATAATGAAGGTTCGGCCGTTGCGGCAGCGTCTGCGGATCGATCTTCACCACCGGACCGATCAGCACGATCTGCCAGTCGGGACGCATCGCCGCCACGCGGTCAATCAATTCGATATCGAAGCGTTCATCGATCACGCCGAAAAAGCCCAGGCGTGGCCGCGCTATGGATGCTTGATCGGGCGGTTCCGGCAGTGCCTGCCGCGCCGCCGCGAAATGCGCGATGTCGACGCTGCTCGGTACCGGATAGGCATTACCGTGCTGGCGCTGCTTGACCTCCCACAGACTGAAGCCGCCGGTAAACACCACGTCAGCCCGGGCGAGCAGTTGCTGCTCCATGTCGATCAAGCGCGCCGGTGCGCCCATGAACGCCGACAGTTCATCCATGCAGTCATAGACGGTAACCCGAGCGTCGAGGTGCTCGGTAAACAGCAGGCTCATCGGCGTGAAATACCACAGCAAAAGATCGCCCTGAACGCGTCCGGCGAGGTGCTCATCGAGCAATTGCCTCTGCGCCTGCTCGATCGCCTCGCCACTCATGCCGATCGGCAATTGCGGCACCGCCACTTCTATTCCCGCCGCCGGATTCGAAAGCTCGAGTCTGGGCGTGGCGTCTTCGACAAATACCGGCTCTTCGAAAAACACCACGTCGTAGTGTTTGGCCAATCGCGACATGACGTGCTGCGGCCGTTGATAAACAAATCCCCAGCGCAGATGCGACAGGCACACCAACGTGGGTCGCACCTGAAGGGATGCTTCGACAGCATTTTGCGCGCTCGCCAGTGCAAGCGCCTCGGGTTGTTCTGCCAGGTTCATAGCCAGATCCTCATCAAAAAACAAGACGACTCAGTGCCGAGCCACCGGGCCGTCACACTTGTCGACACTGCAAGTGCAGGGCATTTCTCGATGAGGCCGTAAGGCTCTTGAAGGTTGGAATCGCGGCGTTCACACGACGTTCAGCCCAACCTTGAACACAGCCGATGAAGTGCACATACCGGCTGGCAAACAAGGTTGAACTTGCCGATCAATCCAGCCCCTACCGTCCAGAACAACCATGGTTTTCGCCGCCGCACAGGCGCATCGAAACCATCTACGAAACCATCGCCGATGGCGTCACTTGTGAGGGCGGGCGCATGATCTTGATTACGGGTGGTGCGGGATACATTGGTGCGCATGTCGCACTGCAATGGCTGGGCAACGGCGAGGATGTGGTGATCCTCGATAATTTGTGCAACAGCCAGCGCGCGGCAATCGAGCGCATCAGTACGCTGGCCGGAAAACGACCGGAGTTCATTCAGGGTGATGTGCGCAATCGACGACTGCTCGACAATCTTCTGCACGATTACCCGATCGATGCCGTGGTGCATTGCGCCGGGTTGAAAGCGGTCGGCGAAAGCGTGCGTGAACCTCTGCGCTATTTCGACACCAATGTCGGCGGCAGCCTGACGCTGTGCCAAGCCATGGCCCAGGCCGGAGTTTTCCATCTGGTGTTCAGTTCATCGGCCACTGTTTATGGCGACTGCGCCACCCTGCCAATCAACGAAAACTGCGCCACTGGCCAGCCGACCAACCCTTACGGCATGTCGAAACTGATGTCGGAAAACATCATGAAGAGTGTCGCCAGTTCCGACCCGCGCTGGTCGATCGGCCTGCTGCGCTATTTCAATCCGATTGGTGCGCACCCTTCCGGCCTGCTCGGCGAGGCACCCACCAGCACGCCCAACAATCTGCTGCCCTATCTGCTGGAAGTTGCCAGTGGCCAGCGGGCGCAGCTGTCAGTGTTCGGCAACGATTACCCGACCCCGGACGGCACCGGCATTCGCGATTATCTGCACGTCGTCGACCTTGCGCTCGGGCACGTCTGCGCGCTCGATGCCTTGCGCGATCGCCATGGTGTGAGCATCTGGAACCTCGGTACCGGGCGCGGCTACTCGGTGCTGGAGGTGATCAGCGCCTTCGAACAGGTCACCGGCATCAAGATCCCGTTGCGTATTGAAGCGCGGCGCCCCGGTGACGTTGCGCGCTGCTGGGCGGACCCGCAAAAAGCCCTCGAAGAACTGGGCTGGCAGGCGAGCCGCTCACTGCACAGCATGCTCGCCGATGCCTGGCGCTGGCAGTGCAATCAACTCGGCCAGGTTGACGTTCGCCAGGCCAATTGAAAGCTGCGCACGGTCACTCATTCTCATGGCCGTGCGCATCGGCACAGGACAATCGTCCGGACTCGCCGCCGGCGATTCGTTCTGCCTGATCGATGCCACGCTTGAGCGCGTCCTCGACTTCCCATTCCACGCCGGGCAATTTCCTGATGCGCTCGTAGGCGCACTCGCCGGTTGCGGTGTAAACGCTGATGAACATTTCGACGTCGCCATCATCGGCTTCCCGTGCCCGTACCTCGATATGACAGCCGTTTTCAACCTCTTCGGTATGGCACTTTTCCGCCTTTTCCGTCGCCTTCCATTTGTTGTAGGTTTCGCCGCGTTTGAACATGTCGTACTCCTGAACTCAACTCGCTCACGTCAAAGATCTTTCCTTTGGCGGAATAATTCCAAGGATTGCCAAGAGGCATTTTCAGCATAGCGCGTTGATTCGCGCCCGCCGTTTCGCTAGTTCAACCGTTCGTCAGCTTGCGTAACATTCTGTAAAACCAACGCCGGAATGCTCATTCAAAAAGTTCGAGGCCCAGGCGAGCTCAAGTACAACTCGTTATTCAGCCCAGTGTGATTAGCCGGTACAGAAACAGGGTTTTCTGTCCATGGCCAACTGTTGCCCGAAGAAAACAAGGATCGATATAAAGAACAGGAGCATGTATGAAGCGAACAATCAGCTATTGCCTGGTCTATCTCGCTACCAGCGTTCTGCTCGCCGGTTGCAACCTGGTGGTGTTCAACCCCAAGGGCGATGTTGCCCGAGATGAACGCGACCTGATCATTCTCGCCACGGGCCTGATGCTGTTGGTGGTGATCCCGGTCATCGTCATGACCTTCCTGTTCGCCTATCGCTACCGCGCGACCAACAAGAAGGCCCGTTATTCGCCACGCTGGGCCAGTTCGCACAAGATCGAAGCGGTGGTCTGGGGCGTGCCGTTCCTGATTATTTGCGTACTCGGCTGGGTGACCTGGGAAACCACCCATGCACTCGATCCCTATCGCCCGTTGGACTCCGACGTCCCGCACCTCAATGTGCAAGTGGTGGCAACGGACTGGAAATGGCTGTTCATTTACCCCGATCTGGGCATTGCCTCGGTCAATGAACTGGCGATACCGGTAAATACGCCGGTAAGTTTTACCGTCACTTCCGACGCGGCCATGACTTCATTCTTTATTCCGGCACTCGGTGGGCAGATATATGCCATGGCCGGCATGCAGACCAAGTTGCATTTGATCGCCAGTGAAATCGGCCAGTATCGCGGGATTGCTGCGAACTATAACGGCCACGGTTTTTCCGACATGCACTTCAGCACCCTGGCACTCAGCGGCGCTGATTACGAGGCGTGGGTCAACAAAGTCAAAGCGGCGCCCGGGCAACTTGATCAAGCCAGTTATGCCGAGTTGGCCAAGCCTTCAGTGGCGCACAAGATCACTTATTACTCGGCTGTGCAGGAGCGACTGTTTCTCGACATCGTCGACAAGTACGAAGGAATGAACAAAGCACCGCGCAAGAAGGAAACCCAGGTGCAAAGCAACAGCGACGATGTGCGCGTCAATCAACAACCGAGTCTGCTGGCCGAGGAGCGTTAAATCATGTTCGGGAAACTTTCATGGGACGCGGTTCCATTGCACGAGCCGATTGTCATGTACACCCTGGCTATCGTCGGCCTGATGGGTTTTGCCCTGGTCGGTACCGTCACCTGGAAGCGCAAGTGGGGCTACCTGTGGCGTGAGTGGTTCACTTCGGTCGACCACAAGAAGATCGGCTGCATGTACATCATCGTCGCGCTGGTCATGCTGCTGCGTGGTTTCTCCGACGCGATCATGATGCGTACCCAACAGGCCATGGCATCCAGTGGCGGGCCGGGTTATCTGCCGCCGGAACACTACGACCAGATCTTCACCGCCCACGGCGTGATCATGATTTTCTTCATGGCCATGCCCTTCGTGGTCGGCCTGATGAACATCGTCGTGCCGTTGCAGATCGGTGCCCGCGACGTCGCCTACCCGTTCCTCAATGCGCTGAGTTTTTGGCTGTTCGTCGTGGGTGCGGCGCTGGTGAACATCTCGCTGGGCGTCGGTGAATTCGCCCGCACCGGGTGGGTCGCCTACCCGCCCCTGTCCGAACTCGGCTACAGCCCGGGGGTCGGGGTGGATTACTACATCTGGTCATTACAGATATCCGGCATAGGGACGCTGTTAACCGGGGTTAACTTCTTCGTGACCATCCTCAAGATGCGCACCGAAGGCATGACCCTGTTCAAGATGCCGGTGTTCACCTGGAACGCCCTGTGCACCTCGATCCTGATTCTCGCTGCGTTCCCGATCCTTACCGCGACCCTGTTGATGCTGACCCTCGATCGATATCTGGGCATGCATTTTTTCACCAACGAGGCCGGCGGCAACCCGATGATGTACGTCAACCTCATCTGGGCGTGGGGGCATCCGGAGGTGTACATCCTGATCCTGCCGGCGTTCGGGATCTTCTCGGAGATCGCCGCGACCTTCAGCAGCAAGCGCCTGTTCGGCTATGTCTCGCTGGTGTGGGCGACGATTGCGATCACGATTCTGTCGTTCATCGTCTGGCTGCACCACTTCTTCACCATGGGCGCGGGGGCCAACGTCAACGCGTTCTTCGGCATCATGACGATGATCATTGCAGTGCCGACCGGGGTGAAAATCTTCACTTGGCTGTTCACCATGTATCGCGGCCGCGTGCGCTTCGAAACGCCGATGCTGTGGACGCTGGGCTTTATCGTCACGTTCAGTATCGGCGGCATGACCGGCGTGCTGCTGGCGGTGCCCGGCGCCGATTTCCTGCTGCACAACAGCCTGTTCCTGATCGCCCACTTCCATAATGTGATCATCGGTGGCGCGGTGTTTGGCTACATGGCAGGGCTGACTTACTGGTTCCCGAAAGCCTTCGGTTTCCGCCTCAACGACCGCCTCGGGCGCATTGCGTTCTGGTGCTGGCTGGTCGGTTTCTACTTCGCGTTCATGCCGTCTTACGTGCTCGGTTTCATGGGCATGACCCGACGCCTGAACCATTTCGACAACCCGGCCTGGCAACCGTGGCTGCTGCTGGAACTGCTTGGCGTCGGCATCATTCTTTGTGGCGTGTCCGCGCAGGCCCTGCAGCTCTACGTGAGCATCCGCAACCGCGCGAAACTGCGCGACCTCACCGGCGACCCGTGGGACGGTCGCACGCTGGAATGGGCCACGGCCTCGCCGCCACCGTTCTATAACTTCGCCGAGCAACCGAAAGTCAACGATCTCGACGCATATTGGGGCATGAAGGAACGCGGCGTCAGCACCCTCAGTCACACCGACTACCGCGCCATTCACATGCCGCGCAACACCTCCGCCGGCCTGGTGATCAGCGTCTTCGCGCTGATCTGCAGCTTCGCCCTGGTCTGGCATATCTGGTGGCTGGCGATCTTCGGTCTGGTCGCTTCGGTGGTGGCGATGATCGTGCGCAGCTATGACGAAGACATCGACTATTTCGTCCCGGCGCAGGAAGTGGCGCGGATTGAAAAAGCGCGTCTCAAAGACTTGGCGGAGGCTTGAACATGTCCAATATCGTTCTGGATAAAGACATCGCGCACAGCCATGAACATGGCCATGAAGACGCGGGCTCGATGCGCATTTTCGGTTTCTGGATCTACCTGATGACCGACTGCATCCTGTTTGCGACGCTGTTCGCAGGCTATGCCGTGCTGCGAGACAGCGTGGCTGGCGGGCCTTCGACCGTCGACATTTTCGAACTGCCCTACGTCCTTGCCGAAACCGCGTTGCTGCTGCTCAGCAGCATCACTTACGGCTACGCGATGCTGGCGATGAACCGCAATGACAAATCCCACGTGCTGCGCTGGCTTGGCGTCACCTTCGTGCTGGGTTGCGGTTTCATCGCCATGGAAATCAACGAATTCCATCATCTGATCGCAGAAGGCTACGGGCCGGATCGCAGCGGATTCCTGACCGCGTTCTTCACCCTCGTCGGCACCCACGGCGCGCACGTGCTCAGTGGTCTGGTGTGGATGGCGGTGTTGATGCTGCAAGTAAGCAGCCGGGGCCTGACCAACACCAATACGACACGCTTGAGTTGCCTGAGTCTGTTCTGGCACTTCCTCGATGTGGTGTGGATCTGCGTATTTACCGTGGTTTATCTGCTGGGGGTGGTGTGACATGTATAACCAGAGTCCGATTCATAGCAGTGCCGGCACCAGCCATGGCACTAGTCGTTCATACATGGTCGGTTTCATTATTTCAGTGATCCTGACCGTCATTCCCTTTGGCCTGGTCATGTACCCGACGTTGCCACGCAGCGTCACCGCTTGGGTGGTGGTTGCACTTGGCGTGGTGCAGGTCTTCGCCCACCTCAAATATTTCCTGCATCTGGACACCGCCAAGGAGCAACGCTGGAACCTCAGAGCGCTGATCTTCTCGGTGGTGATCATTCTTCTGCTGGTGGGGCTTTCGCTATGGATCATGGACAGCATTCACCACAACATGCTGGCGCACTGAAGCAATGGCGGCTGTCGCTGAATGTCGGGCTGGAACTGACCAAGCCCGGCATCATCGTCGGCAATCTGGCTTCGGTGTTCGGCGGCTATCTGCTTGCCGCCGGTGGCCGCCCGGTGTCCCTGGCGCATTTATTGGCCGCCCTGCTCGGCACCGCGCTGGTCATCGCTTGCGGTTGCGTGATCAACAACTGCGTCGACCGCGATATCGACCGGCGCATGGTGCGCACCTGTCATCGGGCGCTGGCCGTTCGCGCTGTGTCGTTGCCCAGTGCGTTTTGCTACGCGGCGGTGCTGGGTGTGATCGGCTTCGGTTTGCTGTGGCTCGGCACCACAGTGCTGGCCTGCGTGATGGCGGCTGTCGGTCTGATCGTTTATGCGGGCGTTTATACCTGCCTGATGAAACGCCGTTCGCACTGGGGCACGCTGGTCGGCAGCCTGTCCGGGGCCATGCCGCCGGTGGTCGGTTATTGCGCCGTGACCGGCAGCTTCGATGCCACGGCGCTGATGCTCATCGTGGTGTTTTGCTGCTGGCAGATGCCCCACTCCCACGCGATCACCGTCATGCGCCATGAAGACTTTCGTGCCGCCGGATTGCCGACGTTGACGCTCAGACAGGCACGACGCGAAATCAACCTGTACATGGTCGCGTTCCTGATCAGCGCGGCGATATTGGGCTGGGTGGCAGCTATCAATGTTTCTTATCCGCTGGTGGTGCTTGGCCTGGGCGGCTACTGGTTTTATCTGACGTTGCGACCGGTGCGAACCACCAATGCGAAAGTCTGGGCGCGGCGCATTTTCAGCGTATCGATCCTGCTGATCCTGGCGCTGAATCTTTCCCTCGCGTTGAACGCCGTACTGCCCTCGCCCTCTGCGCTCTACCGCTCATCGGGCGTGGCGGAAAATCATCAAACGCAGGTGCGGGGCGGGTTATCAGAATCGGTAACGACTGGCCTGACAGACCACCTGGAGGAAACCCATGGCTAACGATCCTTCAACAATTGATTGCGCCTGCCCGGGCTGCACCTGCAAATGCAGCGGCGAGCAAACCTTCGAGCGTGACGGCAAGCAGTTTTGCAGTCAGGCCTGCGCGGATCTTCACCCGAAGGGCCAACCCTGCCCGTCCTCGACCTGCCATTGCGAGCAGAACCTAGGGGCCGATGAGCGCAATGTCAGTGACTCGAAACTGGATCAGGCAGTCGAGGAAACCTTTCCCGCCAGCGATCCGATTTCACCGTGAGCCACAATCGACGCAGCCTCAATCTGGTCGCGGCAGCGTTCGCGCTGACCGCCTTGTCCTATGGCCTGGCGCGCTTCGCCTATGGACTGCTGCTGCCACAGATTCGTCAGGATCTGACGCTCAGCGTGACCGCTGCCGGATGGATCGGAGGCAGTGCGTTTGCGGCTTACTGTGTGGGCATCGTTGCGACGTTTGCCTGCAACGGCAAAGTCAGTCCGCGTGGGTTGACGGTGATGGCCGGCGCCGCTGCGACGCTGGGCATGGGACTTGTGGTTGTCGCTTCGTCAGGGCTGACGTTGGGCTGCGGTGTGGCGCTGGCGGGATTGAGCACGGGTCTGACTTCGCCGCCATTGGCCAGTGCGGTGGCAGCGCGTCTTGATGATGCAGATCGCCCACGGGCCAATGGTTTTATCAATGCCGGGACAGCGGCGGGCATCGTTTTTTCCGGTTTGGCGGCGATATTGGCAGCCGGGCAATGGCGCCAGCTGTATGCCCTGTTTGCCTTGATCGGCATCGGCGTCACGATCTGGCTCTGGTTTGCGGTACCGCGCCGGGTCGAGCGTGACGTCGCGCAGAACTTCTCGCTGGCAATGCTGCGTCGACCCGGCGTACTGCCTTTGTGCGCCAGTGCTTTCCTGATGGGCCTGGCGAGCACGGCGATCTGGACATTCGGTGCCGACATTCTGCGCAGCGAGGCTGGATTCTCAGATCAGTCGATAGCATGGGCGTGGATCGTCCTGGGGGCGGCGGGAATCAGCGGATGCATGACAGGCGTGTTCACCGGCCGATTCGGTGTCGTGCGTATTCAGCATCTGGCACTGGCTGGGATCGCCCTCGGGACATTGGGACTGTCGACCGCCTCGATATCAGCCGGGTCTGGCCTCGTCGCAATGTGCCTGTTTGGCGCGGCCTATATCGTTTCTTCAGGCGTTTATCTGCTGCAAGGCATCCGCCTGTTTCCGGATCGTCCGGACTTGGGACTGGGCATACCGTTTCTGGTACTGGCGCTCGGTCAGACCGCTGGCACCCCGCTTTTCGGCTCTGTGCTGGAGGCTGCCGGCATAATCGTTGCCCTCTGCGTTTTCGCGGCGGCCGCTTGCGCCGCCATGGTGCTGTGCCCAAGAGATGGTGAAAGTCCGCGCAGACAGATGTGCCAATCCACCGAAGGCTTGGGTCGCTAATGATTTTTATCGTCAGGAGTACAAACCATGGCCGTAAACATCAGCAATCTCACCCTCTCCACTCCGGTTCCCGTCTCGGCGAACAATCCGGTCGCACTGGAGCTCAACGGAGCCCAGGCGATCGCGCAATTCCCCAGTATCGTCACGATCCTGCCGGACGGATCACTGCAACTGTCCGCCCCCACCAAAGGCGCCTCGAGCAAGAGCACTCACCGCACCCGCTGCGAATGGAAGGAAGCGACCTACTGGTCGCTGGCCAGCGCCGCTGACCACCTCAACTATCAGGAGATGAGCGTGACCAAGGTCAACTCAGCGCAGAAAGTGGTGATCTCGCAAATGCATGTGAAAAACGACGACAGCCCGGCCATCAAGGTGTTCTGGCAAAAAGGCAACATCACCATGGGCTTCCGCCAGAGCTTCAATCAGACCACTCCGGTCAACACCACGGTGCTCAAGGGCGTGCCGCTGGGGGCGAAGTTCAAGATCACCATTCGCGCCAACTCTGCCGGCGTAGCTCGAGTCACCGTTGACTACAACGGCGTTGTCGGTACATCAGGTGATTTGCAGCTCGACTCAACCTGGAATTCGCAGGTGTTCAATTTCCACGGCGGGGTCTACAACCAGATCGACTACACCGACGCCACGCCGCCAGAGGATGGCTCGATCTGCATCATCAGTGATTTGTTGATTTCGCATACTTAGGCGCTGAAACGAGCAAGGGCCTGCGGCAGCTTTCGCTGGCAGGCCCTTGTCAGAGCTGAGCTCGATGTTGGGTTTTCAGCCTCCTCTTCGACTTCGAAATTGCCTGCGTCCTAACGTCGCAGCCTTCGGCTATTGGCAAATCCTGCGCAAGCCGTAGAATCCCGCGCGCTCTTGCAAGCGCGCGTCTGGTCACAGACGCGAACTTGCAGGGCTGGCCATGTCGTCCAACGCCACCGCCCTGCCCGATCGGCAGACATTTGCACAACACCTGTTCCAGCCTGGCAACCGCATGCGCAGAGGCGCACGTTGCGCTGTACGATTTCTTGAGGTTTTTATGTCTCCGCGTTTGCTGGCCATGGCGCTGGCGCCCCTGCTCGGGCTGTTCATTATTGCTCTGGGCAACGGTTTTCTGTCTTCCCTGACCACCCTTCGCCTGGACGCCGCCGGCGCCTCGGCGACGATGATCGGAATTGTTTCGTCGGCCTACTTCATCGGCCTGACGCTGGGCGCGGTGTTCAACGACCGGCTGATTCTGCGCATCGGCCATATTCGTGCCTACGGCAGCTTCGCCTCGCTGATTGCCGTGACGATCCTGTTGCAAGGTCTGTTTTATGACACCTGGGGCTGGCTGGTCCTGCGCCTGATCAACGGCTGGGCCACGGTCGGTGTGTTTCTGGTGATCGAAAGCTGGCTGCTGCTGGCCGGTGACGAGAAGATTCGCGGGCGCTTGCTCGCGCTGTACATGATCGTCCTTTATGGCGCTGGCGTTTTGGGCCAGGCGACGCTGGGAACCATTACCGGCATGAGCGACAGCGCGCCGTTCATGGTCGCCGGCATGCTCGCTGCGTTGTCGGTGCTGCCGATCGTGATCCTGCCGCGCGTGTCGCCGCTACTCGATCAGGTCGAGCCGCTCAAGCCCCGGCAACTGCTGGGCGTGACGCCGACCGGGCTGGTCGGCTGTTTCGGCTCGGGGGTGACCATAGCGGCGATCTACACCTTGTTGCCGCTGTATCTGCAACGCAGAGGTCTGGACGTCGGTGAAGTCGGCAGCATGATGGCCTGGACGATTCTCGGCGCGATGTTGCTGCAGTATCCGGTCGGACGCTGGTCCGACCGCACCGATCGCTTGCAGGTGCTGACCCTGCTGACGGTGGCGTGCACCGCGTTATCACTGGTGATTGTGCTGCTGCCGCTGTCTTCGACAATGCTCGCGGCAATGCTGTTTCTGCTCGGTGGCGGCGTCTTCGCGCTGTACCCGGTGGCCGTCAGCCACGCGGCCGACCGCGCCCCGGCCGAAGCGCTGGTGCCGATGATTCAGGGTTTGCTGCTGATCAACTCGCTGGGCTCGGCCATCAGCCCGATGATGATCTCGCCGGTGATGAATTCGTTCGGCGCCAACGGCCTGTTCTGGGTCTTCGCAGTGGTCAATTTGAGCATGGTCAGCTTTTTCTTCTGGCGCCGTGGCAAACGCCCGGTGCCGGCCAACCCCGCACCGTTCACGGCGGCAGCCACCTATTCGCCGACGGGTGCGGAGTTGCGGGTCACCGAGGATTTGCGCGTCGCCGCTGAGGAGCATCCGGCAATGATGGATGCGATCAGCGGGGAACTGGTGACGCAGCCACGGTGACCGCTGATCAGCAACTGCCCGGCGGGATGCCGTCCTTGTTGAAGTCCTTCAAGCGCTCGCGCTCTTCTTCGGTGGAATGCGCCGGGGTTGTTTGATCCGGTACTTCTTGCGGCACTTCGGTTTTTTCTTCAGTCATGGCTTTGCCCTCGTTGTCGATGCTATTTCGGCATCGGCGAGGGCTGGCAGTTCCGGATTTTCAGCTCCACCGCAGCCATGCTGCTTGAGTTGCGGCGAGCATTCCCTTCGACGAACGGCGCAAGATGCCTGCCTCAAGAGCGGGCACGCTCAATCAACATCCTCTGCAACGTGTTGTCCTTCACCCAGTAATGGTGGAACAACCCCGCCAGCGCGTGCAGGCCGATCAGCCAGTAGCCGGCACTGCCAATCCATTCGTGCCAGTACTTCAGTTGTTTGGCCAGGTCCGGATCAATAGCCACCGGCGCCGGCACATGGAAGCCGAAGTACGGAAACGGCTTATCGCCCGCCGCGAGCATCAGCCAGGCCAGGACAGGCGTGACAATCATCAATCCATACAGCGCCAGGTGTGTCAGGTGCGCGATTGCGGTCTGCCACGCCGGCGGCTTGGGGATAATCGGCGGACGCGGAGTCAGGCGGCCGATCAGTCGAATCCACACCAAGGCGAAGATGCTGGCGCCAAACAGGCCATGCAGGCCCATCAGCATGCTGCGCCCCTCACTGCCCTTGGGCAGATAGCCCTTGATTTCGACGCACGCATACACCCCGACGAACAACGCCAGCATCAGCCAGTGCAGAATGATTGAGAGTTTTCCATAACGGGTTACAGCGGTGTCGCGGATCATAGGAAACGCCTCGTGATTGTTGGGGAACGACGATCTTCTCGCTGGCCTACCGTGCTCGCCCAGCCTTAAGACAGTCTGAAGATTGGCGCTGCGGTTAACGGTTTTTCATCTTCAGACTTCGTTAAGAAATGGCTTGGATACTGCGCTCAAACCCATTGAGGGAGGCGCTCTGCCCATGCCCGAATTCGACTGGAACATCCCGCTGCCCTTGCGCTTCGGCGAGGCCGAATCGTTGCCGATGACGCTGAGAAACGCGTTGCCGGTGGACGAGTTGCGCGCGCCCTTCGAAGCCTTTATCCAGCAGCGCTTCCGCACGGCTCACGGTGCCGAAATCCGCCATTTCATGCCCGAGCTGTTCGGCATGCACAACAGCGACGGCCAGTTGTGCGCCGTGGCCGGGGTCCGTCGAGCGCATCAACAGGCACTGTTTCTCGAGCGCTATCTGGATGAACCGATCCAGTCGTTGATCAGTGCCGCCGCCGGTCGTGCTGTGGATCGCAAGGTCATTGTCGAAGTCGGCAACCTCGCCGCCAGCGATACCGGCAGTGCGCGCCTGAGCATCCTCGCCATCACCTATCTGCTGGCCATGGGCGGCCTGGAATGGGTGACCTTCACCGGCAACATCGGGCTGGTCAACAGCTTCCATCGCCTGGGTTTGAAGCCCGTGACATTGTGCGCCGCTGATCCACAGCGACTGGGTGACGAGCGTCAACACTGGGGCAGTTATTACGAAAGCAAACCCTGGGTGCATGTCGGCAACATTCGCGCGGGATTTGTTCATCTGCGCAATATTGGCCTGTTCACTCGCCTGGGTTTGCCGACTTCCGTTGAAGGAGCCTGCCATGTCGCTTGAAATGCAGCGCTTCCAGGAAACCCTGCGCGACCATGCCCGGCGCAATGACAACGCCTCAGCCCTGTGGGGCGACACGCTGAGAATAGATTACGCCACGCTGTATGCCGAGGTGTTGTATCGCCAGGAGCGGCTGCGCGATGAGCAGGTGCGGGTGATCGCGCTGGCGCTGGACAACGGCGTCGACGCGATGCTGTGGGATCTGGCTGTGTTGTTCGAAGGCTTGACCTGCGTAACGCTGCCGCCGTTTTTCAGTGCCGCGCAGCGCGCCCATTGTCTGGAGCAGAGCCAGGCCGAACGGGTGATCGCCGAGCCGGAACTGCAAGCCGAGCTGCTGGCGGCGGGCTATGAATTACGAGGTGAATTCTGGTGTCGCTCGTTCAATGGCCCGAGTCGTATGCCGGCGGGCACCGCGAAACTCACGTTTACCTCCGGGACCACCGGCACGCCGAAAGGGGTGTGCCTGAGCGCCGACAGCTACCTGCGCGTTGCCCGGGAGCTTGATCAGGCAAGCGCAGCCACTGGACCGGAGCACCATCTGGCGCTGTTGCCTTTGGCGATCCTGCTGGAGAACCTGGGCTGTTATGCCGCGCTGTACGCCGGTGCGGTGTTGAGCCTGCCAAGCCAGACAACCCTCGGCATTCAAGGCGCCAGCGGCATCGACGTTGCGCGCCTGCTCGGTTATCTGGCCAAGCGTGCGCCGGAGAGCCTGATACTCGTACCACAGCTTCTGCAAGTTCTGGTCAGCGCCGCTGAACAGAACGCTTTCGATCCGCAAACCTTGCTCTTCGCCGCGGTCGGTGGCGCGCGGGTGTCAGCGGATCTGCTGCACCGCGCGCAACGGGTCGGGTTAGCGGTTTACGAGGGATACGGCTTGTCCGAATGCGCCTCGGTCGTATGCCTCAATCGCCCCGGCGCACGCCGTCCGGGCAGCGTCGGGCGCCCTCTGCCTCATATCGAGGTGCGGTTGGCCGAGGACGGGGAAGTGCTGATCAAGGGTTCGGTGTTGCTCGGTTATCTGGGGGAGCCGGCGTATACCGATCAATGGTGGCCGAGTGGCGATCTGGGCGAGTTCGATCCGGAAGGTTTTCTTTATCTCAAGGGCCGCAAAAAACATCAATTCGTCACCAGCTACGGGCGAAACGTCAACCCGGAATGGGTCGAGTCGGAACTGACCCAGCGCCGCCACATCGCTCAAGCGTTCGTCTATGGCGAGGCGATGCCGCACAACCACGCCCTGCTTTGGCCGCATCGTCCGAACTGCACCGATGCCGAGCTGGCCGCTGCCGTCGCGGAAGCGAACGAGGCGTTGCCCGATTACGCCCAGGTGCATCAGTGGACGCGCCTGGCGCAGCCCTTCACTGCGGCCAACGGCCTGCTCACCGCCAATGGCCGGCCGCGCCGTGACGCCATCATCGCGCAGTACCGCACGCAACTGACCGAATCCGCCACTTCCGAGGAATCCGCATAATGAGTTTTTTCGACACCCTGCAAGAAGCCACGCAACGGGAACGCCACGAGCTGTTCAACCTGCCGATCATCGTCGATGCGTTGCAAGGCAAGGTCAGCCTCGACAGCTATCGGGCGTTTCTTGCCCAGGCTTACTACCACGTGCGCCACACCGTGCCGCTGATGATGGCTTGCGGTGCACGCCTGCCGACACGCCTGGAATGGCTGCGCAAAGCGGTGTGCGAGTACATTGAAGATGAATACGGCCACGAGCAGTGGGTGCTCAACGACATTGCCGCCTGTGGTGGTGATCGCGACGCCGTGCGCGATGGTCAGCCGTCGTTATCGATCGAGCTGATGGTCAGTTTTCTCTACGATCTGATCGCCCGGGGCAATCCGGTGGGTCTGTTCGGCATGGTAAACGTGCTCGAAGGCACCAGCATTGCCCTGGCCACCCACGCGGCGGGGAGCATTCGCGATCGCCTGGCGCTGCCGGAAACGGCATTCAGCTATCTGAGCTCCCACGGTTCGCTCGACATCGAGCACATGCAGACCTATCGGCGGTTGATGAATCAGCTGCAAGACCCTGACGATCAAGCGGCGGTCATTCATGCCTCGAAAGTCGTCTATCGCCTTTACGCCGACATGTTCCGTGGTCTGCCGCGCGACGCTGAGGTTCAACATGCAGCTGCATGAAGCCCGCGTGGTGCTGACCGGTGCCAGTGGCGGCATCGGCCTGGCCATCGCCAGTGCCTTGTGCGCCGCCGGTGCCAGGGTATTGGCCGTGGCGCGGCATCAGGAGGCGCTGCTGCCGCTGCTTGAGCGATATCCGCAGAACCTGTGCTGGGTAGCCGCCGACCTGACCTTCCTCAGCGATCGGCGCAAAGTGTTGGCCGCCGCCGACGCCATTGGCGGCATCAACCTGCTGATCAACGCTGCCGGGGTCAATCACTTCGCCATGCTCGAACAGCTCGATGACGGTGACATCAACGCGATGCTGGCGGTGAACATCAGCGCGCCAATCTGCCTGACCAAGATGCTGTTGCCGCAGCTCAAGCAGGCTGACAGCGCGATGGTGGTCAACGTCGGCTCGACCTATGGCTCGATCGGTTACCCCGGTTACGCCAGTTATTGCGCGAGCAAATTTGCCCTGCGCGGATTCTCCGAGGCATTGCGCCGCGAGCTGGCCGACACGCGGGTCAGCGTGTTGTATGTCGCGCCCCGGGCCACCCGCACCTCGATGAACAGCGCCGCTGCGCAAGCCTTGAACGATGCCCTCAAGGCCAGCGTTGACGATCCGCAGACCGTGGCGTCGGCAGTGATGCATGCGATTGCCGGCGATCGTCGTGACCTGTACCTAGGCTGGCCGGAGCGGTTTTTCGTCCGTTTGAACAGCTTACTGCCGCATCTGGTGGATCGCGGCTTGCGCAAGCAATTGCCACTGATCCGCCGTCTCAGTGAAAAACCTAACAACGAGGCTTCAAAGCCATGAAAAAACTTTCCACTTGTCTGCTGTTTGCCGCCCTCAGTCAAAGTGTCTGGGCGCTTGAGCCGGCTGATCAGCAACGTCTCACCGGCATCCAGCAGAACTGGGCGCACATTCAATACGAGGTGGCGGAAAAACAGCGCGCCGCGGCGTTCGAGCAATTGGCCAGCGAAACCAACGCGTTCACCACGCAACGTCCGAATGTGGCCGAAGCCTGGATCTGGAAAGGCATCGTCACCAGCAGTTGGGCCGGTGCCGAGGGCGGGCTCGGTGCCCTGGGCAAAGCCAAGGACGCCAAGGCGGACCTGGAAAAATCCCTGACGCTTGACCCCAAGGCCCTGCAAGGCTCGGCATACACCAGCCTCGCTGCACTGTACGACC
The DNA here is from genome assembly GCF_025910115.1 of Pseudomonas sp. RG1. Lineage (NCBI taxonomy): Bacteria > Pseudomonadati > Pseudomonadota > Gammaproteobacteria > Pseudomonadales > Pseudomonadaceae > Pseudomonas > Pseudomonas sp. RG1. The sequence continues at coordinate 123,137 of NZ_JAPCIK010000020.1, read as the reverse complement.
GCGTACCGGGCTGGCCGATCGGCTTCGGCGACAGCGACAAGGCCGAGCAATTGCTCAAACAAGCCCTGCAGCTCAACCCCGATGGCATCGACAGTCTGTACTTCTGGGGCGACCATCTCTACCGTCAGAAGCGCTACGCTGAAGCCAAGGCAGCGCTGATCAAGGCCAGACAAGCCGCACCTCGTGCGGGCCGCGAAAGTGCCGATGCCGGGCGTCGTAAAGAGATCGACACCTTGCTGGTGGACGTGAACAAGAAACTCGACTGAAAGGAGTGCGCGTGCGTTTATTACTGATCGAGGATGACGTGGCGCTGGGTGAAGGCATTTACCAGGCGTTGGGTCGCGAGGGTTACACGGTCGACTGGCTCAAAGATGGCAGCAGCGCCTTGCACGCGCTGCTCAGCGAAACGTTTGATGTCGCCGTGCTGGACCTCGGCCTGCCGCGCATGGATGGCCTCGAAGTGTTGCGCCGCCTGCGTGACAGCGGTTCGAACCTGCCGGTGTTGATTCTCACCGCGCGCGATGCCACCGAAGACCGCATTGCCGGACTCGACGCCGGTGCTGACGATTACCTGGTCAAGCCCTTCGACCTCGCCGAACTCAAAGCCCGCCTGCGTGCCCTGTTGCGCCGCAGTGCCGGGCGCGCCCAGGCGCTGATCGAACACGCCGGCATCAGCCTCAACCCCGGCACCCAGCAGGTCAGTTATCAAGGCCAACCGGTCGCGCTCACCCCCAAGGAATATCAGCTGCTGCACGAACTGCTGTCGCCGCCGGGCCGGGTGATGACCCGCGATCAATTGATCCAGTTGCTTTACGGCTGGAATGAAGAAGCGGAAAGCAACACCCTCGAAGTGCACATTCATCACCTGCGCAAGAAGTTCTCTACCGACCTGATCCGCACCATCCGCGGCGTGGGTTATCTGGTAGAGGAACGTCGATGACCTCGATCCGCCGGCGCACGCTGACCCTGATCATCGGCCTGTTACTGGCCGGTCTGGCGGTACTCAGCCTCTTCAATGTGCATGACAGCAACCACGAAATCGCCGAGGTCTACGACGCGCAATTGGCGCAGAACGCACGCCTGTTGCAGGGCGTAATGCGTATGCCGATGGCGAGTACCGAGCACGCGCAGTTGTATCAGGCGTTCAATCAGGCTCTCGGGGAAGCCAAGCCCCGGGTTGACGGACATCCTTACGAAAGCAAAATCGCCTTTCAGGTGTGGAACCCGCAAGGCGAGGTGCTGGTACATACCGCCAGTGCGCCCTCCTTCACTGCGCCGCCGACGAGAACGGGGTTCAGCGATGTGGTCGATCTGAAAGGTCGGCAATGGCGAGCGTTCATGCTGGAAGACAAGCAGAACGGCCTGCGCATCTGGGTCGGCGAGCGCGACGATGTGCGCACCGACCTGGTCGACCGCATCGTACGCCACACGCTGTGGCCGAACATGCTCGGCAGCCTGATCCTCGCCGCGATGATCTGGCTGGCCATTGGCTGGGGGCTCAAGCCCCTGGCAGACATGGCGGCGACTCTGCGCGCCCGTCACAGTGGTTCACTTGAGCCGCTGCAACTGACGCCCCTGCCCAGTGAGCTGGAGCCAATGCAGGCAGCGCTCAATCGCATGCTCGCGCAGATTCAGGAAGTGCTCGGCCGGGAGCGTCGCTTTATCGCCGATGCCGCGCATGAAATGCGCACGCCGCTGGCGGTGCTGCGGGTGCATGCGCAAAATCTGCAGGAGGCCGGTACCGAAGAGGAGCGTCGTGAGTCACTTGAGTTTCTGATCTCCGGAGTCGACCGCACGAGCCGACTGGTCAATCAGCTGCTGACCATGGCGCGTCTTGAACCCAAACCAAATCCGCCGCCACTGCAACGCATTGATCTCAGCGAAACCGTACGCAACAGCCTGGTGCAATTGACACCGTGGTTGCTGAGCAAACACCTTGAGTTGATCTTCGAGGTCAGCGACCAACCGTTTCATGTCCTCGCCGACCCCGCCGCCATCGATATCGCGCTGAATAACCTGATCACCAACGCGGCGAATTTCTCCCCCGAACACGGTGCGATCACCGTGCACCTGAGCAAGTCTGATGGCTTCTGTCATTTGACGGTCGACGATCAAGGGCCGGGAATCGATGAATCGGACAGAGAGCGATTGTTCGAGCGTTTCTACAGCCGTGGCACGGCGCATGGCGCCGGGTTGGGGTTGACCATTGTCAACACCATCGCGGTGCGACTGAACGGACGGATTGAACTGACAAACCGCGCAGAGGGCGGTTTGAGGGCGACGTTATCGATTCCGGCGGGGGAATGATCATCCGATTGATTCAGCTGTATGCCGCCGGCCCCAAATACCTGCTGCTCAGCGCTCTGCTCTACGCGCCTGGCTCGTTGATTCAGCTGGGCACGTTGAAAACGCGCCAGGGCCAGCCGCTCAGCGGTCCGGAAACGGGTGTGTTGATCATCATCTGGGCCGTCGCGATTTACGCTGGCCGGATGTTGTGGGCCGGAACGCTGACTTTGTAAGGTGCACCAGCGTTTGCGCTAGACCGCCAGTACGCTGCAGGGAACCTGGTACAGAATATGTTCGGTGGTACTTCCCAGCAGTTTTTCCAGCCCGTGACGTTGAACCCTGCCCATCACAATCACGTCCACATCGTGCTCTTCGGCAAACTCACTGATCGCCGCCACGGGATGTCCCTCCCTGCTATGCCTGTGCTCGGCCATCACACCGAATTTCCTCGCCAAAGCGCTGTAATGCACTTGCAGTTCCTGGCGCCGGGCATTCATCAATTCCGAAACCGTCCAGTTGTTCACCACTTCATCCAGATAGTTTTGCGAGACGTCATAGGCATATAACAGGTGCAACTCTGCACCAAACTGAGTGGCGAAGGATGTGGCCTGTTCGACGATCCGGTCATTGAGAGCGCCCCCATCATCTTCGCTTGCAGCTACATCCACTGCCGCTACGACCTTGCGCGGCAGACCCGGGCCAGCAGCGCCCAACAAGTAGACCGGCACCGGACAATCACGCAGCAGCTGCCAATCCAATGGGGTAAACAAAGCGCGTTTGAGTAAGGATTCGTGCTGCACTTCCTTGATCAGCAAGTCGGGCTGGTTCACGGTGACGTGATCGAGGATCTCCCGTTTCATGTCTTCGGACCAGCCAACCTCCGTCGTCACCCGCAAACCTTCGGCTCGCAGGCTGGCAGCCTGGCTTGCCAGCCACTCGTGATGGTCCTGCAAATAGGCCGCACGGGCCCTTGCCCGATCCCCTTCCTCCAGCAGCGACAGGAAATCCCACCATTTGATCAAGGCTGCGATGTGCAGCGACGCGCCGCTGGCTTTAGCCAGGGCGGCGGCCTGGCTTATCGCCGGGGAATGGCGCAGGGCCGGGTTGATGATCAGCAACAAGTGTTGATATTGGCTCATGTTTGTCTCCAGAGAGATGGACGTCTGGGCTCATGTCACCCGCAGCTGACCCTGGCCGAAAGAATCAGACAACAACGCCAATCGAGGTTGCGCCATAGCCCGGCGACTTCCTTGATAAATGTCATATGCAAGGCCCCTGGTGCGCGTCCTCTCCCTGAAAAACCTGAATATCGAGGCTTGTCCACCACCCTTGCGCAAGCGCCTGGAAAACCGACAAAGCGGGGATGAAACTGGCGAGCGACATTGATCTGGATCAATCGCTGCGACGACAAACTGGATCGAAATAGAGTCATGATTCGGCTGCGCCCGCATCTCGGATCAGGGACAGTCACAAGCTGCTCGAACGCGTGAAAGTTACAGATGCGGCCACAGGGTGACAGGTCCGCAACCCACCCTCATTCTTGCTTTGCGAGGTTCACGGTATGGTCATTAATGATTCAGGGACAACCGCCAATGTCCCCGACGCGATCGATGACAGTGGCGCACTGTTTCACGAAGCCGATCGGCTCAGCGAACAGGCCTATGCCGTCCTTGAAGAGCCGTTTTCTCCAGACACCATGCACAAGTTCACTGAAGCGAGGAAACGTGCCGATGAGAAATATCGGCACGCCTGGCAACAATGGCATTACGCACACGGCGGGCGCAGTCACTGATTGATTACCCCCAACCGAATACCATCAACTGCTGCGATGACCGGTCAGGCTGTGGCAGGCATTGCCTTGACCATCATCAAACTGCAAGGAGCCCGGTTCATCAGGCATTCGGCCGTGCCGCCGATAAAGCCGTCCAGCGCTTGATGGTGACAGATGCCGAGCACCAGCAGGTCGAACGCGTTTTGCCGGGCGAAGTCTTCGATCACCCGGTACGGGACACCTGAGAGCAGGTGGCTGTGCTGTTCATCGAGACCATAGCGCTCGGCCAGCGTATCGAAGGCTTCCTGCTGAGTGTCGTTGATCGCATCGCACAAGCTGTGGTCCAGGCTCAAGTTCGGCACGCTCATCGCCGCATCACCCACCACTGACCAATTGGCGACGTTCAACAAGTGCAACGATGCATCGCATTTCGACGCCAATGTCGATGCAACGCCAAGTATCCGGTCATTGAGCCCTTGGGTCAGATCCTCGAGATGCGACAGGTCAATGGCCGCCAGCATCTTCAAGGGTTTCGGATGTGCGGCCTCGGTGACCAGATGCACGCAGGCGGAACAATCACGTACCAATAGCCAGTCCAACGGCTGGTGAAACGTTTGATTGAGCGCTGAAACATGGTGAGCGTCCTTGATCACCAGATCGACATGAAAGTCATTGATGTACTCAAGCACATGCGCCGGCGTGGCCCTGGCCCAGACCACTTCGGTGCTGACTTGCACGCCAGCGCCACGTTGAAACCGGGCCTGCTGTTCCAGCCACTGGCGATGCATCTGCAAATAGCCTTCACGCGCTTGCGCCATGGCGTCGTGGTCGATCAGGCCGGCCAACGCCAGGGACTGGACATGATCAAACGCCACGATGTGCAGCAACGCGCCACTGGCCCGAGCAAGTGCCTGGGCGCGATCAAACGCCGGGGTGCGGGTCATTTCGGCAGGTGCGATCAACAGAATGCGTTTGAGCCTGAACATCACGAGTGTTTCCAGTCAGCGCCATCGGACGATTCTGCAACTCTGCCAACCGCCACGCTTGATATGCATCAAGTCTCCCCATTAACCCTGCAATACAAGAGCGGCGAAGAGCCCGACGCTTCTGTGAGTTCCCTCCCCGCCGTTCGTCCGTAATCACGCTGACACGCCAAACGAAAAGTACATGCGCTGCGAAGACTTCTATGCTTATCACACTCATTGGAGGCTGCTAATCCATGCTTGAAGCCCACTCGCCCCCGCCGATTCTCAAAACTGCCTGTTCCAACTGCAGTGTGGTCGAGTTATGCCTGCCGCTTGGTTTGACGGGCCCGGAGGTCGAGCGGCTCGACACGCTGATCGTGCAGCGATACAAGGTGAAGAAAGGTGCCGCGCTCTACCGGACCGGGGACCCGCTGCGCTCGCTGTACGCCGTGCGAATAGGTTCGTTCAAGACCAGCGTGGTATCCGTCGATGGCCGCGAGCAAGTGACCGGTTTTCATATTCCCGGCGAAATGCTCGGGCTCGACGCCATCAGCATCGATCAACACGCGTGTACTGCGTATGCGCTGGAAGACAGCGAAGTCTGTCCGATTCACTTCGCACAGCTGGAAAAACTCGCGCAAAGCCTTCCCTCCCTGCAGCACAACCTCAACAAGTTGCTGAGCCGGGAAATCGTGCGCGATCACAGCATGTTGATGCTCATGGGCAACATGAACTCCGATGAGCGCCTGGCGGCTTTCCTGCTCAACCTCTCGCAACGCCTGAGCTCCCGTGGCTATTCCTCGAAAGAGTTCGTGCTGAAAATGCGCCGCGAAGAAATCGGCTCCTACCTTGGGCTGCGTCTGGAAACCATTTGCCGCGGCATTGCCCACTTGCGCGATCAGGGTTTGGTGGAAATCACCGCACGCGACGTAAAAATCCGCAACATGGACGGCCTCAAGCAGATGGTGTCGGGCTGCAACCGCCAGCAGCATTGAGCCCGTCCATGAGTTCCTGCCATGCCTTCGCCATCCCTCGGGCAAGCCATAACGAAGCGATGGGCGCGCTGTTTCGATGCACTTGAAATCACCTGTCTTTCTAACCGTTGAACGTCGCTTGAAAAGCTGCGTACTGCCGATGCCGGCAAAACCTTGTGCGTTGGCTGAGCGGTGATGCGTTGCGCAAATCGAGGGAACTCCGATGGCCGACTCAAGCAAGAAAATGAGCCTCATGGGGCTCACCACACTGGTGACGGTGAACATGATGGGCTCAGGCATCATCATGTTGCCGACGAGCATGGCCCAACTCGGGGCTGTTTCATTGCTGTCATGGATCGTCACCGCTGTCGGCTCGATGGCCATCGCGTACTGCTTTTCCCAGTGCGGCATCTTCTGCCTGCGCTCAGGCGGGCTATCCGCCTATACCGAAGAGGCGCATGCAAAGTCAGGCTTTTTTCTGTGCTCGTACCTGTACTTCCTGTCGCTGGCCATCGCCAACGTGGCGGTGGCCATTTCGGCAGTGGGCTACATGACGTCGTTCATGCCCTGGCTGGGAAGCGGCGCCATTCCTTTATTCGTTGGAACGGTAGGCCTGCTCTGGCTGACCACCGTGGCGAATTTCGGCGGCCCTGGCATCACTGGCAGGATTGGTGCGGTTACGGTGTGGGGGGTGATCATTCCCGTAGCGGGCTTGAGCATCATCGGTTGGTTCTGGTTCAAACCCGAGCTGATCATCGCCGCCTGGAACCCGAACCAACTGCCTATATCCGAGGCCATCAGCAAAGCGATTCCCCTCACGCTCTGGGCGTTTCTCGGCATGGAGTCGGCAGCCCAGGCCTCAGATGCGGTGGAAAACCCAAAGCGCACCGTACCGCTGGCCTGTCTGTTCGGGACATTGGGGGCAGCGGTGGTCTATGTGCTATCGACGACGGTCATTCAGGGCATTATTCCCAACGCCGAACTGGCCAACTCGTCAGCGCCTTTCGCGCTCGTTTATGCGCACATGTTCAATCCCCTGGTCGGCAACATCATCATGGCGCTCGCGGTGATGGCCTGTGTCGGCTCGCTGCTGGGCTGGCAGTTCACCTTGGCGCAAACGGCCAAGGTGACCGCTGATCAGGGCATGTTTCCGAAACTGTTCAGCAAGGTCAGCGCACGCAACGCCCCCATCGTCGGGATGCTGGTCTGCGGCGTCCTGCAGACCTGTATGGCGCTGTCGACCATTTCACCGAACGCGAGCGCGCAGTTTGGAAAACTCGTCAGCCTCGCGGCGGTGACCAACCTGATTCCCTATGTGACGGCAGCCACCGGGCTGCTGGTGATGATGTACAAAGCCAGAGTCAGCGCCGCCGTATACACGCGCAATACCCTGCTGTTAGTGGTTGCCGTGGCCTATTCGTTGTATGCGCTGTATGCCTGCGGCAAGGACGCGGTGTTCGGCGGCATCCTGGTCCTGGTGTTCGGCTACCTGCTTTACGGTTTCCTTGCCAAACGTTTTGTCGATGCCCCTGCGCCTGTCGGCCCCCGGCCTGATAACCCTTGATCGAAGTCTTCGGTACAGCACAGAAATCTGAATTCGAGGAACCGCGCGCATGAACGTGAAACTGACCAGAGCCCACCACCTGCTGCTCGTCTGCGTCCTTGCGCTGGTACCGGTAGTGACCCACGGCAACACGCTGGAGCGCATCCGTGCCAGTCAAGCGATCACCCTTGGCTACGTGCGTGACTTCATGCCGTTCAGTGATCAGGACGCCGATAAAGCCAGCGGCTATGCCATCGATCTCTGTCTGAAAATAGCCGACAAGGTCAGGATCGATCTGAATCTGCCGGCGTTGAAAATCCAGTACCAAGCGGTCTCGCTCAACGACGAGATGAACGCCGTCAGTTCCGGCAGGATCGACATTCTTTGTACGCCGACCCCACCCACGCTGGCGCGGCGCAGGATCGTCAGCTACTCGGTGCCGATTTACACCGCTGGCCTCTCGGCTGTGGTGCGCCAGGATGCGTCCGAAACCTTGCTCAATGTGCTGAATGGCAAAGTGGCCCATACCGGGCCAACATGGCGAGCCACGGTGAACCGTGGTCTGGCCAATCAGACCTATGCCGCCATCGCCGGCGGGGTCACGGAGACGTGGATACAACAGCAGATGCGATTGCTGGGTGTAGTAGCCGCGCTGGTCACGGTAGAGAACGCAGAAGCCGGTCTGAATCTGGTTGCCAATGGCAAAGCCGATGCGTTTTTCGCTGAACGCATGATGCTCAAGCATCTGCTGACCAGAAATTATCCATCGGGCAATCTGGTGCTGCTGGAGCGGATTTTCGAGTACGCACCGACGGCGATGGCAGTGGATCGAGAGGATGAGGATTTCCGTCTGCTGGTCGACACGGCGCTAAGTGAAATGTACCGATCCGGCGAAATTGAACAGGCATTCGACAAACATCTGGGCGGCGCCGGCGATGCGGCCAGGAAGCTGTTCAAGATCTATGCAATACCGTAGCGGGCCAGCGAACAGGCCGGCTCGCTACGCTGCGATCATGCTCACCGCACAGGCTCTTTCCTCACCGCCAGAATGCTCCCCGGCACCGAATACAAGGCGCGCTCGGTGGTGCTGCCGATCACGCGTTCGATGCCCACGCGATGAACCGTGCCCATCACCACCACGTCGGCCAGGTACTGCTCGACGAACTCATTGATGACCTGCACTGGATGGCCCATGACGAAGTGTCGACGCTCAGGGGGCACGCCGTGGCGATCGGCAAGGGCGACAAAAGCCTGATGCAGTGTCTGACGCAGTTCGTTCGCCAAATCTTCGTTCCAGCCACCGTTGACCACTGGCGCTTCGCCGTTGAAGGCAGCGGACAAATCGTAGGCGCAGAGCAGGTGCAACGGCACGTCGCATTGCAACGCCAAAGCGTTCGCCGACCGTATGATCACGTCGTTCAAGCCACTGATTTGGGTATCCGGATCGAACGGGTCCACGGCTGCCACGACACGATGCGGCAACGCATAGCGAATCTGATTGACCAGATGCACGGGAATCGGACACTCACGCAGCAGGTGACAATCGAGCGGCGTGATGAACACGCGCTTGAGCGCTGGTTCCAGTCGCACATCCTTGATCAACAGGTCGGGCTTGAGCACATGGACGGTCTTGAGGATGTCCAGCAGCGGATGGCTGGAAAAGACCACATCAACCGTGCCGTCCAGCCCCTGGTTGCTGAGTTGCTCGAGCTCATCGGCCACCCAGCGACGGTAGCGCCGCTGATAGCGCTGAGCATCCACGTCATCGATTTTTTCCTCCCACAGATGGGTGATCGGCACCGGCGAAACAAAGGCCCGCACATCCAGCGCCGCCCCGCTCGCCTTGGCCAGCGCGATGGCACGCAGCATCGCCGCTGATTGATGCAGCGTCTGGTCAGCGACCAGCAACAGACGTTCATATTGGCCCATCACACACCTCCGCTCGGCACCGGCGCGGTGGGCCGGCGGGCTTCAAGACTGCGCCCTCTCGCCCTTGCCCGGCGTTGATTTACATCAAGCCCGGGTCAATGAAAGAGGCGTCTGATGTAGATCAGATGTCGCCGTGGGCAACCGCGTAGAAGGAAGGCAAGCGGACGCTTTTTCACCGTCCGCCAGCCTTTCGAACCGGATGGAGAATGATCATGCTCACCGTCAAAGACCACAACGATCAGGCCGTGGCCGCTTATGCGGCGGTCGCCGGACAATACTGGATTGAGGCGCTCAAGGACGGCCGCCATGTATTGATCCGGCCCCTCACGGAAAAGGATCGCCTGCGCGAATACGACTTCATCAAGCGCCTGTCGCCCGAATCCAGGCACATGCGTTTTCTCGCCCAGATCAGCGAACCCGGCACCGCTCTGCTAGACCAGTTGATGGACACCGATAACAAACAGCGCACCGCCTTCATTGCACTGGTTCACGAGAACGGCAAGTTGATCGAAATCGGCATCAGCCGCTATGCCGGCACAGGCGCCCATCAATGCGAATGCGCGGTGACGGTCGCCGATGAATGGCAGCACCTGGGGCTGGGCACGTTGCTGATGGAGCATCTGATCAAGGCAGCCCGCCGCAACGGATTCCGCCAGATGTACTCGGTCGATGCCGCCAGTAACGCGGCGATGCGCGATCTGGCCAAAAGCCTGGGCTTCGAAACCCACAATGATCCGGACGACGCACGCCAGGTCATTCATCGTCTTGACCTGTAAATGAATCGCCCCGAGGTGAGTCGGCCAACGTCGCACCTCGGGGCGATCGTGTTTCAGGATTGCAGTGTGGGTTGCGGCTTGATCGCCAACACACTGCAAGGTGCCCGATGCAGCAGCTGTTCGGCGGTGGTGCCTAACAACTTGCTCAAGCCGTGGTGCTGCACTGTGCCCATGACAATGACGTCAATCTGCTTGTCGATGGCGAACCCGCAGATACTGCGCACCGGTGCGCCCTCGATGAAGTGCCGGCATGAGACCGGCACGCCGTGGCGCTCGGCCAAGGCCGTAAATGCCTCATGCTGCGCAGTGCCCAGCGCTTCATGAATCCCGGTGGCCAGCGGCAATGCGCCGAACCCCATGTCCGTGGCATAAACCGCCGTCCAGTCGTAAACATGCACCACATCTAGACTGGCATCGCACTGCGCGGCGAGTTGGGCGGCGGCATCGATGATCTGATCGTTGAACACGCAGTCCTGCTCTTCGCTGCGCAAGACATCGACGATGGCAAGCACACGGCGTGGGCGCGGATGGGTGTCGTCGGTCACCAGATGCACCGGCACCGGGCAATCGCGCAACAGTTGCCAGTCCAGCGGGGTGTAGAAAATACGCTCCAGCACGGACTCGTGCTGCACATCCTTGATGATCAATAGCAACGGCATTTCGTTGATGAACTGCAGGATCTCGGCGAAGGGATCCTGGACCCACATCACTTCGCTGGTGACCATGATCTGATGCCTCGCCAGCAATGAAGCCTGCTCTGCGAGCCACTGCCGGTGAGTGCGCAGATAACCATCGCGGGCGAGGCGGATCTGCTCGGGGGCAAACAGCCCTGCCACGGCCAGCGCCTGCAAGTAGTCGAAGGCCACGATGTGCAGCGGCAACTGCATGGCCTGGGCCAGTGCAGCCGCGCGCTCGAACGCCGGCGTGCGCTCCATGGCTGAAGGAGCGATCAACAGTAAACGCGGAGTCTGTGACATGGGATACCTCGGCATGCGGCCAGCCAGGAGAAACAGACTTCAGGGTGAATGCTGTGGCCATTGGCAGCTTGATCTTTGTCAGCAAGAGCACCGATCGCGCTCAAAACAGCACATTGCCCGTCCACATGGCCAAGGTCAGCAATACCTGGCCCGGGATCACGCAGGCAGCGAAACGCCTGCCGCCGCTGACCCACGCCACCACGCATTTGCTCACCGAGTTACTGCTGACGGCAATCAGCGCTGGCACCGCTATCGAGTCATAAGGCACCTGGCCCGCCTTGGCCAGGCTGGCGATGGACGCTGTGGCAGAGTGCGCATCGGCAAAGCCCGAAAGCATTGCGGTCAGCCACAAGCCTGCCTGACCAAATTGGCTGAGCATGGCCGAGGAGACGAATGTGATGCCGGTAAGGGTCAGTGTCACGATGACCGCGAGTTTCAGATTGAACGCTCCTGCCGTGTCGACCGGCTTGCTGCGGCTCCCTCGCGTGGGGTCGGGGAACATCAGGCAGGCGCCGTACAACATCGTAGCGATCAAGCCGAAGAGCAGTGGCGCCCATAAACTGTTCAGCAGATCCGCATCAACCATCGTCAGGATCAGGCCGATCTGTATCACCGTCGCGAGATTGGAAAAAATCGCCGCGGCGCTGAGGATGCGGATGTTGTCCGGTTCATGGGCAAGGCGTTGGCCCATGGTCGCGATCGTCACGGTACTGGAGGCGAAGCCGGATGCAATCGCGCTGATGACGTAGCCATAGCGCGAGCCCAGGGCGCGCACGGCAATGTGGCCGAACGCGCCGACCAGCATCAGCAACACCGTCACGGTACAAATGGTGCGCAGATTGATCGCGGCGTACGGGCCGATATATCGGTCCGGTGCCAAAGGCAGTATCACCAGCGCGGCGATCAGCAGGATCAGGCCATCACGCATTTCCGTTTCGGACAACTGGCTGTTGGCAAAGTGATGCAGCGCCTGGCGATACGCCAAAAGGCCCGCGATCACCACGCCAAGGGCAATGGCCAGCGCCGGCGCGGTTGCGCACAACGCGCCCAGGATCAGCACGGTGATCAACGCCACCTCGCTGGTCAGCCCAGGGTCGTCGCTTTGACTACGCCAGTACGCAACGCTGGTCAGCAACGTGACACAGCCGGCGACGATCCCCAGCAGCAGGCCACCGCCGACCTGTAGCGCGACATACCCCAACAGCGCGGTAATGGCGAACGTGCGCAAGCCGGCGCAGTGTCGCGCATCGCCAGTGCCCTTGTGCCGTTCACGCTCAAGACCGATGAGCATGCCGATCCCCAACGCCGCAGCGGCGCCGGACAGATCAAAAACCTCATTCATGATGGGTAGCGTCCCGCAGGATTTGCGCACCCTGCTGCACTCGGTTTATGGCGAGCATTCAACGCTTGCGCTGATGCGGCGAGCCGTTGCTGGCCTTGCTGGCAACGGCTGGGCAAACGCATTCGGCCACTCGTGAGGGGCGTTGATACGGGCCTCAAGCACCTCGACAAATTCCTGCGCAGCCTTAAGGGTCCTGAAGCCTACATCCCAGTCATCCATGTGCACGACCCAGCCGTGGGGAGCGTGTTTTTCAGTGATCTTGATGTTCATGGAAACCCCGGTTTCAGCGGCACGCCAAGGTGCTTTCAAGGAGTGATTGCGACTTTCATGACTCCGTCGCGTTGATGAGCGAACAACTCATACGCCTGCTCGATGTCGTCCAGTCTGAAACGGTGAGTCACCAGCGGTGACAGATCGACGGCGCCGCTCTGCACCACGGCCATCAGTCGACGCATGCGTTCCTTGCCGCCCGGGCACAGGGTGGAAACGATGCTGTAATCGCCCAGTCCGGCGGCAAACGCGCCGAGCGGGATGTGCAGATCGCTGGAATACACCCCAAGGCTGGACAAACGCCCGCCCGGACGCAGCACCCGCAATGCCGACTCGAACGTGCCTTGGGTGCCCAGCGCTTCGATGGACACATCCACGCCACGACCATCGGTCAATGCCATGATCTGCTCCACCACATTGCCGTCCTTGAAATTGACGGTATGGGTCGCGCCCAGTTGACGCGCCATGGCCATGCGTTCGGCCACCGCGTCGACACCGATAATCGTGCTGGCGCCCTTCAGCCGTGCTCCGGCCACGGCACAGAGGCCGATCGGGCCCAATGCAAATACCGCGACAGCGTCGCCGATGGCGATCTCGCCGCGCTCCGCCCCCGAGAACCCGGTGGACATGATGTCCGGGCACATCAGCACCTGTTCATCGCTCAACTCATCGGGGATCGGGCACAGGTTGGCCTGTGCATCCGGCACCAACACGTACTCGGCCTGGCAACCGTCGATCGTGTTGCCAAACTTCCAGCCGCCGATGGCCTTGAAGCCGTGCCGAGTGTCGGGGCCGTCCTGCGAGCCGCAGCCACACAGGCACGCGTAACTGTGCCCGCTGGGGGTGATGGCCCCGGCGATCACCCGCTGCCCTTCGACAAAACCGAGTACTTGCGAGCCCAATCGCTCAATGATGCCGACCGGTTCGTGGCCGATGGTCAGTCCTCTCGCCACTGGGTATTCGCCGCGCAGGATATGCACGTCGGTGCCGCAAATGGTGGTGGTGGTCACGCGGATCAACGCATCCAGCGGCCCGACCTCGGGAATCGGCTTGTCATCGAGCACGATGCGGTTTTTTTCATCGAATATTGCGGCTTTCATGGTGGCCATGATGGCTTTCCCTCCGCCGACAGGTGAGTGCAGAGCAGAGCTTGAGCCGCGGCGGCAGGGTCGTAGTTGATAATGGTCAACTATCCGCGGATCAGTGGTCTCGCTCGACCGTACATCCGCTCACGACTACGCGGTGATGTCTGGTTGATAAATATCAACCCCGCCCTGCTGGCTCGCTCCAGGATAAGCGCATGCCCCACTACTCACTGTTTCCAGGCATGCAGCGCAATGCCTGGGTGACTACCCTCGGGAGTACTGTCATGTCTGAGCAATCGCGTTTCATGCTGGTCGTGTCGCCGCTGATGAAAAACAGTCCGGCGTTCGACCGCGCCGCCGCACTGGCCAAAGCGTCGGATGCCGCACTGCATATTGTCGCGTTTGATTATCTGGAGGGCCTGGCGACCGCAGGAATGGTCAACGAGCAAGCCCTGGAGCAGATGCGCCTAGGCTATGTCGAACGCCATCATCAATGGCTCGAAGACCAGGCCCGGCCGCTGCGCAAGATCGGGGTGACCGTCACCACCGAGGTCGTCTGGGTGGACAATCCGTTGAAGGAAATCCTCATTCATTTGAAGGAACAGCCGATGGCTGTCCTTATAAAGGCTCTGGAGCACGAATCAGTTCTGTCGCGACTGATGTTCACCCCGCTGGACGTCCACCTGTTGCGCGAATGCCCGGTGCCGCTGCATTTTGTCAGCCACGCTCAAAACGCTCTGCCACGCCGAATCGTCGCGGCGGTCGACCCCTTCCATCGGGAGGGCCAATACCAGGGCCTCAACGATCGGATCCTGCGAGAAGCAGCAAGACTGGCCAGTGTCTGCAATGGCAGCCTGGACGTGATTTATGCCCATGACCTGTCATCGATCAGCGCTGCCGAGTTCGGCTTCAATAACGCGTCCGCGATCTTTTCTTCCACCGCAGCCAAGAAACTGTTCGACGCCCAAGGCGAAGCTTTCCAGGCGGTGGCTGAACGTAACAACATTCCGGCAGAGAACCAGCACATGATTGTGGGCGATCCCGCCAAGGTGCTTTCCAGCTATGCCGATGCGTACGACATCGATGTGATCGTAATGGGCCGCGTCACTCACCGAGGAATCGCCCGACTGGTTGGCAGTACGGTCGAGCATCTGTTGTACAAAATGCCTTGTAGTGTGTGGGTGGTGGCGCCGGAAACGCTTACTCGCTGATGGATGCAGTCGACGCTGAAGAAAGGAGTGGATTTCCAAGCACCAGACGGTGACGGAATGGCCAGTCAGGAGCGTGGAAAACATTTCCACGGCACAAAAAATAAGGGCTTGCATGACATATGTCATGCAAGCCCTTGATATTTATGGTGCCCGAAGCCGGAATCGAACCGGCACGCCCTTACGAGCGGGGGATTTTAAGTCCGGATTTTTCTAGTTAAAAATCATACACTTAGGATATTTATTTTTCCGCACACCATAAATCTCCTGTCCGTTTTAAGGTAATGAAACCAGCACCTCAAATTAATTTGCGGAAAGAACCCAGGCTGTCCAAAGCTTGCGTTCCAAAGGCAGGCAGACGAATGTCGGTCCGTAGTAATGGCTTTTGCTAGCGCGACTTAATTGACTGTTTCCAGTCCAAGGAACTTGGATCAATGAAGTCGGATCTGACGTGGTGGGAATGCCCGAAGCTGTCACTGCTTACAGCTTTACACGAACCCACGGAGGCCGTCATTTTCGGCGAAGCGTCCGACTGCAGTCTGGATGGCCCCGTCGCGCGCGCACCGGCATTCAGCGTGTACTGCCTGCCCAGACGAATTGACAGTCCCCAATCGGGACCGCTGTCGATCTTGGCTAAATTGCATTCGCGCACCGTCTATTCCTCGACCATCGCGCGCAACACCTCTTCTTGAATGCCATCATCGATCACTTTTTATCTTCCTGCCAGCGCGCCGTTGCACCGTTGGCAAGTACTTCATGCAACGCCTCACTGCTCGCCGCGTCCAGCGCCTCTATCGCCTTCAGTTTTAGGACAAATCCAGCGGCGCGATCACTGGCTTGCAACAACTCGTCAGGGCTAGCCGCCTGGGTGATGCAGGCTAGCACTTTGAGAATCTGAATCTTGATCGCTGGCGGCAGATCCAGCACCGCTAATACGTCGTTTATGCTCACTCCCACTGCGAGTCATTTATGTTGCCGGCGGTTTAATTGGCAGTCTGTGCTGCTCGACATCGAACAGCAGCGACCCGCCGGTGGGCTCGCTGCTGTCGTCAGCATTCGGCCTCTGCAACAACAGTCCACCGGGCAAGCCTACATGGATGGAGTAGGCTTTCTTGGGGCTTTGTAGGTAACGGTCAATTATGGGGTATCCCCGAAACTTTCGAAAATCTATGGTGCCCTAGTCATCACAATTAGCGACTCGAGGACCTCCCCCCTATGGAGTACTCCTTATACACATAAGCGTTTTTCGCTATAACTACTACAATTTTCTTAGGCAATTCATTGTGAGCATATTATGGATCCGAAAAAGCTATTTCACGACACTCGACTTGATGGTACCTGTGTTTATTGTGGTGCATTTCCTGACACAAGAGATCACGTCCCTTCGAAGGTTTTACTAGATGAACCATTCCCTTTGGCGCTTCCAGTAGTGCCGTGCTGCAAAACCTGCAATAACAGTTTTTCATTCGACGAGTTATACATTGCTTGCTTCATCGAGTGTGTCATTCATGGGACGACCGACCCTGAAAAGATGTCACGCACGAAGATAAAAAGGATATTAAATGAAAGACCTCGACTGAGAGAGACAATTGAAAAAAACAAAAAACAGAATGATCAAAATTTAATCTGGACCCCCGACAAAACCAAAGTAAACACTATCGTAGTGAAGCTCGCTCGCGGGCATGCGGCATATGAACTCAGCGAACCGCAGATGAGTGATCCTGAGTACATCCGAATAGCACCCTATGGAACACTTTCAGAAGAGGAGCTTACCAACTTCGAAAACTCACCCAACCAGAGTTTATGGCCTGAGATCGGCAGTAGAGCATTCGTTAATTCTGTAGTAGCGAACAATATCAATTTTGAGAACGGATGGAATATCATTCAAGACTCAACATATCGATATATGATTTCGCATGATGATGGCATCTGCGTAAAAATAGTAATGAGCGAATATCTATTTTGCGAAGTAATCTTCAGTTAAAATTCAATTAACAGGTGCGACCAAAGAAGACATAACAGCCCGCCCCGAATTACCTTAAATCAGCCGGAGTACTCTCCCCTACCTTGGAACAGGCAACTGCTGCTGCCATTAACGCTTCTAGAGTAAACCGACGATAAAATTTTATGAAACCCAAATAAAATGTGTAAGAGACAAAAGCCATACTCAAAACTGACACAACAATAACAAAAACATTGGCACCACTGTATATCAAATGCCAAAGCGCAACCCAAAATAGAATCACGAAATAAAACGTCAGCGTCCGCATCAAACCAAACAAAGCAACATAGTTTTGCATCTTTGGAACATGATTAACGGAATACTCGAGAGCGAAATGATAAACAAACAAAAAGTAATTTGTTTCTCTTACGGGCTCAATTGGGGGAGACTTTAGACCAGCATAACTAGATAGAATAAGTGCAACCTTGGTTTTTATAATGGTTTTCATCATAGGGTCAAGCTCCTTATTTACTAGACCTTTGACTCCCAAGATATAATTAACAAAAAAATCAACCACGCTTATTGGCAGCAAAACCAATGCGACCACCGCGATAATTAGATTTTTTTTAGCACTATCATTACCTGAAGTAAAATAACTATCCTGATAAATCCCAAGAAGTGTTTTTGATGGGAACCCATACATCCAATTCAGATGCTTTTCCACCGTCATTGCAGATAAAAAATTTATGAAGTGCCCGCTTATATAGGCAAGCAGAATCAGCGGAGTGTAGAGCTCCACCCCTTTCAGATCTGACACGCTCACAAACTTAATCAACGAGCTATCTTTTATAGCAGCATGAGAAAACATACTTATAAGCAAATAAACAAACAACGAACCAGGCACAAAATATCCAAGAAAATCATAAAAAGAAAACGGGTTCTGTTTAATATCCATATCCATTCCGCTTTTACAGTTTAAAGATACCGATTTAGAAAGCGCTATATGAGCTTAGCACTGAATCACGAAAAAAATCGTGCCCCTTGGATTTCGTTCAATTAACGCAGAAGCTTCGCCAGAAACTCATACGTTGCCAGCAGTTTCTTTTCAGAGCTAGAGGGCTGATTTCTATAACCGTCGGAGTAGCACGATTCCATCTGTTAGAGACGCTGCATTTCGTTCAAGAGTGCCAATCGCTGTAGTTGCGCTCATGGCAACGTCCGCTGCTCCATTCTCTGAAAGCCACTCGGTGGCCTCTTTTATTGGTACCGCCTGCGGTAACTACGCAGTGCCTTGGCATCGCCCTCAAACGTAGGTTTGCGCGTTGGTCAGAGACCGACCACGCTTCGAGAGGACTTGCAACAGCCTCTGCACTGGCTCTATGCTAAAAGCGTCTTGAAGAAGGGCTGCTAGCGTCGCCCTGAGTCGACCTCTAGAGACTGCATTTCGATCTCCCACGCGGTACCAGTTTCACCCTCCTGCAACGTTCTCCCATCGGAGTTCTGCGCATCGGGTTAGCTAGCGACTCATGCGTTGAATTAACCACTTCGGGCCACGGCTCGTTTTGGCTCACCTACCGAAATGGAGAAATTTCATGTCTCAAGTAGTTATCCTTTCTGCCACCGACGCTGAGCGTAAACGGCCGCTCGATATCACCCGTATCGCACTTCAATACCTCGCCCGTGGTGGCGTTGTTGATGCTGAGTCAGTTAACCAAAAAGCACACAAGGTTTTCGGATACCCGAGTGCCCATGCCATGCGTGCAGAAGCGGGCAAAATACCATTGCCTGCTCTAGGTACTATCACCCGCATGGACATTCATCTTAGGCTGACGAAGAACCTTCGAGACGTAGCTCAGGTTCCATTTCTCCCTGCATTCTGTGCCATAGAAAAAGCCAAGCTGCGCATTTTGGATATTGACCGGCGAACCGTTGAAGCGTGTGCCGAGGCTTCTCGTGCGGCTATTGAAGATAGCCGGCCGGGAATGAGAATCATGGTGGACAGGTATCACCGACGGGCAGAACCCTTAGAACCTAATCTACGTATCAGCAAACTGATCGCTGCGGGGGCACCTGGATATCGCCTCATCGTCCGCAAAGACTCCTTCGCCTTTGACTGGCCACTGCTCATTAAGGTGACCGAGGCGATCGACAAGACTGCAGGAAAAATCCTTGAGGGTGACCCACTGTTCGCCGACTGCAGCACGTCTGAAGAAGCTATCGATCGTTATCTACAGAACATTGTGGTGCCAGAGGCTTGGGTATCGATCGATGACTTGGTCAGCGATGGCCTTGAAATACCGCACCATGAGGTACTTGCTCTATACACGAAAGACGGACTCTACGTTGGTCGTGTCATTCACCATCCCGGGCTTAACGCTGTGATTCCAAAGCTTTTCTACACCGATGAAGAGCTGTCCGCCGGCATGGTCAGTTTTTTTAATGGTCGGCATGAACAGAATCTTGGTTTGGGGAGCATTGTGTTCGGTAGCAGTTACGCCATGAGATCTAACTCAGTCCGTTGTGATGAGCCTGTTTTTTTCTCCAGGACGGCTCCCACATTTGGTTTGAGCGTAAAAGACTATTCTGATAGACCCACCATCGACCCAAGAACGCTCGAGTTGTTGCCTGGTCTACGTTGCGGCTCCTCTGGCATAAAGTGGGCTATTGATGGGGAGAGAACGTTTCTTCGTAAGGGTGATCGCGATATGCACCTAGAGAGCTACGCCCCAACAGATAAGTGGCTATCCCCAAAAGACTTCCCATTGCTTTTTCCGCTAGACCAGAAGGCCTCAAATGTGGCGGCACCAAGTTCGTGGTCGGATCGCTTCAAAGAGACGTTGATTCTTCCTTCAGAAACAATCGAGTTCCAAAAGCGCGTTACCCAGAAAATTCGTCGTGATGTCGCAGAGGCCCGCCAAATTCTGGAGGAGCCGAATGAGCAGTCGGCGCTGCTTCGATTGCTGCTCGACCGCATCAGCGTGAGGCAGATCGAAAGCACTGCCGAGCGACTTGAGGCTACGTATTACACCCTGCCTGAAGGCACACCTGAAAGTGAACTAGATGATGAAAGAGAGCGCCTCGAAGCCCGGCGGCAGCAGGATCAGAAAAGCCTCCCGCGCTCGGTCGCTGCCTCGCTTAAAAACTACCCATTCCTCACCCAGTTTGGGCCAATGACTAATTGGGTTTTAACGCGTGAGACGCTTAGCGCTCTCAGTGATTGTAGTGATCAGAACATGCCTGTAGAAGTGGCTATTTGGGTGGAGCTGATTGTGCTGGCCAGCGCAGCCGCCGCCGGAAAACCAGCCATACAATTCCGCTTCAACCCAGCGATCATGGCTGTTGGCCGCTGGGCCGAAGGTCGCGCGAGTCTGGAAGAGGTTCTCGATTTGGCCTCTGTATTCTCGAGCTACCAATACTGGGCAGATCATCTGGAGGCGAAAGTAGCCTCAGTTAGCGCTGCGATATCCGAAGCAATCGACGGCCGTGAGCGTGCTCTAGAGCTGGGAGTGAAATATGCCGGTGAGAGAGTCATTGCGCGGCCATCAGGGCGTGTAAAAAAACAATAAAACCTTTGAATGGGCAGGGTTTGAGTTAGCGCTCTGCCGTTCAAATATAGGGCGATCACGTTTTGTGAGCGCCCCCTCTTTTTGGCAACCGAAAACTCGGCGGGCCGTGTTTCGAAAATCCGTGCCAGTACGTTAGGAGCTGAAATCGCCCGGCCCCGAGCATTGGAAGAGAATTGAAGGCATATCCGAGATACCATCATCTCATCAGCGGGGAACGTAGAAAGTCGTACCTTTGGTGCAAGCGTACGCAACCCAATGACTTGGACGAATGAGGTTTTACATGAAATCACTTGAACACATACTGATGGAAGTACTCGCAGGTTGGAATGGCGAACACGTCAGTGAACCAGTGCTCGCAGCTGTGCGCGAGCTTGCTACGGATGCTCGATTTGACGATATAACACTTTCTTTGAAAGCTTTTGTGGCACGCTTTGGCCGACAGTCTCTCGTTTACAGCGTGAACCATCTGCCAGGCGTGCTCCTGCACAACTATGTGTATCGCAGCACTGAGGCTTCGGCAGCAATCGTTGACGAGTACTGGCTAAATAATGAGGCTGGCGCTGCGATAAAGGCTGCGGCTTTCAAGGATGGTCAGCTAGCTATGGTAGTTTCAAAGATCATTCAAGACTTGGATGCAATGACGGTACTGGCCCTTAGCGACCGCTCTGAATGACGTTTACACACAATCAAAGCGGAATATTCCGGAGCCTAACCCATTGAAATAACTTATTTTAGTTATGGACTTGAAAACCGTCGACTGTAACAGGTCCATGAGTTCGAATCCCATCGCCTCCGCCATCTTATGTACGACAAAGCCCTGATTATTCAGGGCTTTGTCGTTTCTGAAACTCGCATCTCTTGGCCATCCCTTCCTTGATCGTTTCCGCATCTTTTCGGTCATTTCCGCAACCCTACTCTCTTCCGGCATCAATTGTTCGACCTTGACATGATGTGAGATGTGGCTGTCTTCAACAGGCAACTTTCTGCCAATAGCTGCCGCTCACGACCGCCTTCATTCGGCCAAAAGCGGTAGGTGAGGTACTGCGCGAGTCCAATCCGCTGCAACTGCCGCACCTGATCGACGGCCAATAAGGGGGTTCACAGATGGCGGCGTCCTGATTGACGCCGCCTCAGGTCATTACACGACCACGTTCAACAGCAACACCACAATCAAACCGACTACGGCGACGATCGATTGCACCACCGAAATGGTCTTGGTGGCTTCGCCCATCGTCATGCCAAAGGATTCCTTCACCATCCAGAAACCTGCATGGTTGGCGTAGTTAAAGAACAGCGAGCCGCAGCCAATTGACAAGGCCAGCAGCGGCAGGTTGAGGCTGGGATCAGCACCGGCAAGCGGCGCCAGCAAGCCGGCAGCCCCCACGATACCAACCGTGGCGGAACCGGTAGATACCGAAAGCAACATGGCGATCAACCAACCGAGGATCAGCGGAGGGAACGCCGACTGCTGAGTCAGGTGCACAATCGCATCGCCCACTTTGGCGCTGGTCAGCAGTTCCTGAAAGGCACCGCCGCCGGCGATGATCATGATGATCGAGGCGATTGGCTTGAGGCTCTTGCCCAGCGATTCTCGCAATTGCCCCGCATCGCCGCCGCGGGCGAGTACCAGACTGGCCCCGGCGAACAGCACGCCCAGCAGCATCGCTATCAGCGGATTGCCGAGGAAACCGGCCATTTTCAGCAGCGCATTGTCCTTGGCCAATACCATCTCGGCAACGGCATGGATCAGCATCAGGATCGCCGGCAGCAAGGCTGCCAGCACGCCAAGGTATACGCTGGGGCTTGGTTTATCGTCGGTTTTTTCAGCCAAGGTGAACTGATCCAGCAACACCTGATCTGGCCGAGTGCTCATGCGCGGGGAAATGAAGGCGCCATACAGTGGGCCGCCTAAAATCATGGCCGGGATAGCCGCCAGGAAACCATAGAGCATGGTCGGCCCGACCGAGGTTTTCAGCGCGGCGATGGCAGTCAACGGGCCAGGGTGCGGCGGGACCATACCGTGCATGGCGGCCAGTGCGGCAATCACCGGAACACCGACATAGACATACGCTGAACCCTTGAAGCGCGCCTGACTTTCCAGTTTGCGCGCCACGCTGAAGATCAGCGGCAGCATGATCACCAGGCCGACCTCGAAAAACATAGGAATACCAATCACAAACGCGACCATCATCATCGCCCACGGAATCATCCGATCCGATGTGCGCTTGAGGATGACCGCAGCAATCTGCTCGGTGACGCCGGCGTCAGCAAGAATTTTGCCGAGCATCGCCCCCAGCGCGATGACCACCCCCACTGCCCCCAGTGTCTTGCCGGCGCCGGCAACCAAGTGGGAGACGATGCCATCTGGCTCCATACCGGTTGCAAAGCCTACGCCGACGGAAACTACCAGCAAAGCCAGCAGCGGGTGCATTTTGAGGCGCGAGACGATCAGCGCTACCAGCACCAGGACGCTGATCAATGCGGTCAGTAACAGATCTATATCTAAGGGAGTCATGAAAGGTTCTCGGTTGGGCTGGTGCCCAAATTCTTGTAGTGGGTGAGATGAATGGCATCTGCAACGGCTAAGTTTCAGCGTTCGACTTCCTAAAAACCGAATAACCTTCGAGGCGCTTGCACCAGCAGCGAGTCGCTGGCTTGCGCCGAAAGTTCCAAGGCTTGCAACTGGTCGACGACGGTGGCGAAATCGATGCTTTGCTCATGCTGCGTATGCGGCCAGTCGCTGCCCCATACCAACTGATGCAGGCCGAAGCTTTGTTCCAGCAATGGTAATGCCCTTCGAGCGAAGTCAATGTTATGTTGTGGCGTACCTCCCAAACGATAGATTCCCGATACCTTGATCCAGATCGAACCTTTTGATCCGGCCTCAAGCAATTCACCAAACCCGGGCTGATCGAGATCCGCATTCGCGTCCGGCCGCCCAAAATGATCAATCACCAACTTCACGCCGAACGGCGTCAATTGCTTGATCAGGCCCGGCAGATCCTTGACTTCCCGGTGCAACTCAACATGCCAGTCGAGATCAGCGATATCGCTGAAAAACCCTTGCCAGGCACTGTCACGAAAATCAGGTAACGCCTTGCCGATCAGGTTCAAGCGCACGCCGACCACGCCCACTCGAGCCATGTCATTCAAGGTAGAACGTCTGACGCTTGGCTCCAGCACCACCACACCGCGCAACTGCTGCGGCGCTTGCTTCAACGCCGCCAACAGGTAGCTATTGTCGGTGCCAAGGAAACTGGGTTGCACCAATACACCGTGACTCAGACCATACGTTTGCAAATGCTCAAGGTACTGGCCAAGCGTGGCGTCGTACTCAGGGGTGTAGCGCCGTGCACCGATCAGATGCAGATCACGGTCGAACACATGGGCATGGGAGTCGATGCCGGTGATCGACTTGGAGCGGGTATCTGACATGGGTTTTATCTACTGAAGGTTAGGATCATCACGCCCGAGCGCGTTGATTGCCGTTGATACCGGCCGAAACGGAGGTGGCATTGGCTTCAAGGTCCCTGCCCCGGGTTTCAGGCAGGCACAGTGCGGCAAACACCGCCACGCCGTAGGCGATCCCGGCATCGATACCAATCGCCGAACCCAGCGACACGGAGTCACTCATGTGCCCGACCAGGAATGGAAATACAGCGGACAGCACCCGGCCAAAGTTGTAGCAAAAGCCAACGCCGGCGCCGCGTACATCGGCAGGGTAAAGTTCGTTGAAGAGCGCTCCCAGACTGGCCGGAATACCGGCGGCGAAGAACCCCAACGGGAACCCCAGGAACAGCATCTGCGTATTGGTCAGCGGCAAAAATACGTAGCACTGCACCGTGACCACGCAGCACAAGGCAAACAGCACAATATTTTTACGACGGCCAATGCGATCGATCAAATAGCCGCTGGCCACACAACCACACCAGAAGGCGAAGATGATCACCGCCAGATACGCGCCCGAGTTCAGCACAGAGAGATTGCGCTCGGTCTTGAGGAAGGTCGGCAACCAGGTCATTACCGCGTGATAGCCACCGTGCGCGCCCAGTCCCAGCAGCCCGCCAAACAGGGTCACGCGAATCAGTTCCGGGCGAAAAATGCCGGCGAGCGACTTGAAGAAACTCTGCGGGATGGCGTTGTCTTTTTGCAGACGCTGGAAGCTGTCCGGCTCCTCAACATTACGACGTACCCAGATGATCAGGAACGACGGCAGCAACCCAACAAGGAACATCACACGCCAGGCCATGTCTTGTGGCACAAAGGTGTAGATCAGCGTGAACACCCCGACCGCCAGGCCCCAACCCACCGCCCAGGCACTTTGCACAGTGCCCATGACCTTGCCGCGATACTGCGGATTGATCGTCTCGGCCATCAACACCGCGCCGGCCGCCCACTCCCCGCCGATCCCGAAACCCTGCAGCGCTTTGACGATCAACAGCTGATTGAAGCCGGTGACAAAGGCCGAGAGAAAGGTGAAGAACGAGAACCACAAAATCATCCACTGCAACGTGCGCACACGGCCATAGCGGTCAGACAGCGTCCCACCGACCCAGCCACCGAATGCCGAGGTGACGAGGGTAACGCCGCTGATCAATCCGGCATCGCCCTTTGTCAGCGCGAACGCGGCGATCAGCGCCGGAATCGCCAGACCGAACATTTGTACTTCCAACGCGTCGAGCGACCATCCGCCGAAGCAGGCCCAAAACGTTTTGCGCTCCCGAGGAGTGACTTGGCGATACCAGCTGAACATGATTCTTATCCTTATAGGTGTTACGCAAGGCAGCCGACAGCCAACCGCACCGCGACAGGGTCAGCTTTGGCAAACAAACAGAAATCGGGCGGCGATCTAGCCGCCGCAGAACGCTCCGCTACGCAGGCAGACGTCAGCGAATATCCACGCTGTAGCGGAAGTGCTCGGCGTGGCCGCGCGAGCGACGCCATTCCAGCGGGCTACCCGCGTAATCGCGGGCCAGACGCTCGATCACGATCACCGGGCTGTTGACCGCTACCTGGAGCAATCGGGCATGCACGTCATTCACCGATTCAGCGGTCAGCGTTTCTTCAGCCGATGCAACGACCTGTCCGCACACTTCTTCGTAGATCGGATACAGCAGCGGCCCTTCGCGACTGAGGTCGATTTTCAGCAGCGCCTGAAACCGCTGGCGGGGCAACCAGATTTCTTCGGCGAGCACCGGCTTAACATCAAGCAGACGCACACGGACAATACGAATGACCGGCGCATCGACGGGCAACCCCAGCGCTTGCGCTACGGCCGAAGGCGCGGCAACAGGCTCTATCGAGAGGATGCGACTCTCCGGGACCTGGCGCTCACCAGAAACAGTCTGGAATCGGAAGAAACGGAACAATGAGGATTGAAACTGCGCCCGACGAATGAACGTCCCTCGCCCTTGCTGACGCTCCAGAATGCCCTCACTGACCAACGCATCAATCGCCTTGCGCACCGTGCCGGTGGACAGTTGGTATTCCGCAGACAGCGCCGCTTCAGTAGGGATCGCCTCCCCCGGACGCCAGCGATTATTGGCGATCTGATCAGCCAATTGGTCACGCAGGCGTTGATACAGCGGCAGTCGGGCATCACTGGATAAAGAATTCATCGACTTTATTCACCTTGTTATCTAGTCATCTATATGAATATTGCGGCGAGTATTTGCCCAGATAACTTGCCTGTCAAGGAGGGGCTTTTCGTCCTGCTGACGAATGGCTGCCCCACTGCCCTTCTCATAGACATGCGGGTTTTCGCCGGCAATGTCAGATTCTGGCCGAATGCGAACAGTCAGGAGCGACAGCTATCGGCCAGAAGCGGACGTTCGCACCTGGCCGCTAACGGCCAACAGCGAACAGTCGAGATCAAAGCTAGAAGGAGCCCAGAACAGAGCAGACTCTGGGCTCGTGTTTTTCCCTCTCCTCAATAAGCAAAAGATAAACTGCTAGAAGAAGGCGAAGGTTGTTAGTTTCATCTATGGGAAAGGCTGCTTATATTTAGCGAGACGCACCAGCCTCTTCAATAAAAGGATTAATTATGGAAAGGCGATTTGGCAGAACGTGCGCCGACACCCAAATACCTTCAGCGACGGGCGTTTCATCATTGCTTTGTTCTATGGCAAGGACAACCGGAGCGCCCTTGCGCTCGCCTACCGCGATGGCCTCCTCAGCGACATTTGTCAAATGCACCATACGCCGCGCCATAGGTATTACTCCGTCCCTCACGATCCTATCGAGTACGGACCAGCTAGACCCGTGATACAAAGCAGTTGGTGTTCCCAATTTGATACCGGCATCGATAACGACTTTCAGTGTATGCCCGTAAAGAGCTCTAATTCGGCCGTCTCTTACCTCGAATCTTGGCTCGCCGGGATGTTCTGCAATAGCGAGTAAATGACTCGAATCCACTTCGAGTGAGCGAGCTAAATCCTCCATGCTCGCAAACCCTGTGTTATCCACAGGTATTCCGTTGCTCGGGCCGTAATGGCGGAGTTGATAGGCCATTGCCTTACTCAATCGCCTATGGTCATGGCTTGGCGCGGATTCAGTTGCTTCATTCTGTTCTATGCGGGAGAGAGCCTGAAGCAGTTCCCGCGCCAAATTTTGGATTAAGTCAGTGCAGCATTCTGAGATCAGGCCACAGAGCTCCCGCGCATGACGTCTCAGGTGCTTCCCCGCCTCTTTTTCCGTTCCTAGTCGCAGGGCCCGAGTAATAGCGAACCACCCGTATGCGACAATTAAGTCTGATTCACTAAGTGCATGGCCCATTCGGCTGAGATATCTTTTCATAAGCGCAATTCGCATGCGCCAGCCGTCCAAGTTCGCTTGTATAAGCGCATTATCTTCTATGAGTTGGACAACATCGTATCCAATCGGTATGAACTCACTAGACTCAAGATCAATGGCTACGATACGCCCAGCCGGGTCAACTATCCAGTTTGATGCATGACCGTCTCGTTTTCTAACCAGCGGTAGCTCTCCAGGAAAAAGTGTACGCAGGGAGTCTACAAAACGGTCAGCTTGTTCTTGCTCGAAGAGGCTCCTCGACCACATTTTGAGGTAGTCTTTTAATGGTCGCCATGCTGATTTACCCTCCGGAGGTCTTCCTGCAACGCTATGATAGATAGCGAGCAAGTCTGTGATCGGCTCTAGTACGGCTAAAGCCTCTTCCGCAGAAAGCTCGCTCACCAATCGTCCCGCTGCTCGCTGAGATACGTGTACCCATCGCCGCTCGTCTTCAGACGGAACTTCAACAATCGCGAGCGAACGAGGCACTTCAAACAGACTCGTATCTCCCCGAGAAGCGATCACCTTCCGTAACGAGGTCAACATCGCCGCCTCGTGGTCTGCCTTTTCTTTAGTGGTACGCTTGAAGACGAACGTTTCAGAAAGAAATCCGCGAGCGTCAGCAACAGCGAACACCTCGTTACGCCCACCCAAATTTGATCTTGCGTAGATTGGGGAATTTAAGGCTAGGATAGCTGCCTCACGCCAACTGCCTGAGGTATATGACGTTTCACCACCTGAAAGCCCATTTAGGTAGTCCTTCACTCGCGCTATACCGATTCTCGGAAGCGGCCAAGTGGGATGTTGATTACAAAGTTCAGAAAATATATCTTGAGCACGGTGAGCCAAGTTTAAATCGTCAGTTCGCTTAGCTACTGAAAGTGCCGCGGCTCCAGCCTCCCATTGGACGTGCCGATTAGACCGAACCATTTCAGAGAGTGACCTTGTTACATTTACGTACCTAGATAGATCATTAGGCTTAAGAAGATCTGATGGACCATCTACCATTTGACGTAGAAACTGTGCGCTCAACACGGCAGCTGGCAAAGACCCTCTATCTGTCAGCAGGTATTCTAAATTATTAATTACACATCTAATAATTCCCCACAATTTAGGAGAAGGCTGTGTAGCCATTAATGCGAGCAGTCCCCTTGGTATTGCCATCGACCTTGCTGGCAGACTCAACTGCGTCTGTTTGGCCGCTTCAACTATGGTGGATAGAACGCGGCAACGCGCTTCATCAACTGATCCCCTCGGGCGAGAGTAGGCCAGCTTACGTTTCGCTATCTTTAGCTGTTGGAGTCTAACGCTTCCAATGCCGGAGCCTGAGAGCAACGCTAGACGGAGGCGGGCCTCAACCTCAGCAAGTTCTGATCCCTCAACGATATTTGGATTCTCCGAAAGTAGCCTTAGCGCATCTTGCAGAAGGTTTTCGTCACCAGTTTGGTCAAATTGTTGAACCAAGAGCTCAAGTCGGTAAGTAAGTGTTTCAGGTTTCAGATTCCCAAGAGTCATAGACTCTTTAGAATAAGATAATGCTCTTGACACAGTGGCAGGCGAAACTTGAACCCATCGCCCGATCATTGCGACGGCAGTTGCATACTTACCGGTAGCTATTCGCTTAGCAGGTTCACCTAATTCTTGACTTTCGATGGAGAACCTAAATTCGGAAAGGGCAACCCGGTACCGTGCAATGGCTACGTCAATCTCATGACCTGCGAAACTTCCCTTAGCATCTTCATATAATGCGTCAGCGGTTCGATGTGCAATATTGGCTAATGACTTCGAAAAAAAGTCTATCCTAATAGACCTTAATGAATTATACATACCAACAGGGTTTCGTCGCATATGTTCAAGTATCAACATAAACACTGGCGATGGGGCTATCTCTTTATCTTTCAGAATTTTTCGCCACATCTCTGAGGCTGCAGCGTGTCCGTCCGCGTTGAAAAGTAAGAGTAAATCCGAATGCCTTGGGCTTGAGGTGAGCCAAACTGTTGAGGAGGGTGAGCCAAGGTAGCCAAGAGTACTAAGGACTTCTCCCAAGTTTGGCGCCCAAGCGTTCAATGCATTTAAATATTCTTCATTTGGCGTCATGATCAATCCATTTTCCACGAGCTGTTGAGGTTATTTCGATCACAAAAAAACAAAACTTTCTGTTAGTCCTGAGCTACATAATGCTTAGCTTCGATGCTCAGGGTTAAAGACTATTTGAACATTCAATGCGACTAACGGGATCCAGGCGTCCGGAAACGAGTGGGATCGTAGAGGCGCAACGCTACTATGGCTCAATCCACCTCGGTTACTGGCATTCCATCCACGCTGGATGTTTGGACAGCTAAATAGTATTTGGGCAACTGCTATTGCGCTCAGAAACGCCTTTGATCCGAGCACGTTCGAAAGACTCCTTTGGTCGATAGGTGTCATTCACGAACCACCGCAGTCGGCCACTAGCGACCATTGCTCACCTTGAAGAAATTGCGAATGTCACAGGCAGGGTTGATAGCGACATCAACTCTGGGGCGTGCACCTGGGTTGCCCTAAATAATCTAGTCATAACTCAGTGGCTAATGGCCTATGGACATCCCCAGAGCATTTAGCGACATTGGCAATTACCACCGGGTAAGCGCACGCCAGCGCACCTGCCAAGCGTTGAGTTGATGGGATGAGATTTAATGTACTTGAGACAGCTAGAGGTTGAGGGCTTCAAGAGTTTCGGCAGGCGTTTCACGGTTGAGTTTCATGAAGGGTTAAACGTATTGGTTGGGGAGAATGGGGCAGGTAAAACGGGCGTGATCAACGCGTTGCGTCAGCTGTTTCAGGATTCTGAGTCCGGTAAACGCTCGATCAGCGAGCGCGATTTTCACAAGTCGTTCGAGCTTGACGCCGCGCCTGCCTCCAGTTTCGCCATCACGGCGACGTTTGGCGACCTCAGTGTGTTCGAGAAAGTAGCACTCGACTCTTGGTGTGGTGAGCAGGACGAAGCGGTACTCAATCTGACCGTGCTCAACCGCGAGTTGCGCGGTCGCTACAGCCAGGAGCTTTGGGGTGGCGCAATCAGGACTGGAGCCTTCAATCAACAGACGCTGGAGCTAATTCACTGCATCTACTTGCCACCGTTGCGTGACGCAGAGCAGAAGCTGCGGGAGGGCCGGCAGTCCAGATTATCCCGGCTGATGAAGGCATTGTGCAAAGATCAGTTACAGGCGTGTGCTAAAACCCAAACATTGCATCCGCTTGAAGTAAAAGTCGCCGACTTCAATTCTCAGCTGGCGGCTGAACAAGACATTAAAAGGGCAAATGACCTGATATCCAGTAGTCTACGCGCCGCCTTGGGAGAAAGGTTGTCGCAAAACACTACGATCCAGTTTTCGGAATCCAACTTCACCAGGATCGTCGAAGGCTTGCGTTTGCTGTACTTTCCGAACGCGTCATCTGCCGAGCTGTCGCAGTTCCGCTCGCTGGATGAAAACAGCTTGGGCTACAACAACTTGCTCTACATTGCCTCCATCCTCGCCGAGTTGATCGTCGAGGATGGGGAGGGGCCGGGGGAGCGCACACTGCATAAGCTGTTGTTGATTGAGGAGCCGGAAGCGCACCTGCATCCGCAACTGCAAATCAGGCTGTTAAAGCACCTGCAGGAGGTGGCCCTCAACAAGAATATTCAAGTAGTAATCACTACCCACTCCACGGTGATTTCGTCGGCCGTCTCCATCAACAACATCATCCATATCAACGGCGGAGCTGAACCACTCGCCGTTCCTGCGCGTTTTTGCGGCCTGGCGGAACAAAGTCGACGATTTATCGACCGCTGGCTGGATGTCACCAAATCCAACCTGCTTTTCTCCAAAGGCGTCATCCTTGTCGAGGGCGTGGCAGAGGCCATTGCGCTGCCAGAGCTGGCGAAAATCGTGCTTGCTAATCGCGGCAAAGGGTTGAACACCTTGGAGGATTACGGGGTGTCAGTCATCAACCTCAATGGCATCTATTTCGCCCATTTCATGCAGCTGTTTTGTGAGGTTGATGGGCAGTTGCGCAGCCGTAACCTACCTATTCCCTGCGCGGGCCTCACCGACAAGGATCCGGCGAAAACCCATAAGGTGCGGGTACAGGACCGGTCGACGTGGCCATCAAACCGCACCCAGGGAATTTGGCCGCCGGAACAAATCCTGCTCTGGGCCTGATTCCCACCATAGCGACATCCCAATACGGGCGCTTGTTTAGTGGCGACCTTAAAACCTTTGAGTATGACTTGGCGATGACGGCAGGCAATCTGCAACTGATGCTGCAGGTAGCGTACGACAACTGGCCCACCGATGGCCCCGTCAAAGCTGCGTTCCAGGACATGCTCGCGGCCGATTTCGTGGCCCTGACCGAGGCGCAGAAAGCTGAATATGCCTACGAGCTTCTGGAGCGTATTGATTCTACCAACATGGGGAAGGGGCTTTACGCCCAGCTACTGGCCGACAAGCTCGAGCAGGGTGACTACGTCTTTGCCGTACCGCGCTATATCCAGCAGGCAATCTGTTGGGCCTGCGCTATTGCTGAGGAGGGATCTGAATGACCTTTCCGAGCGACGACCAACGTGGATATCTCGGTTCCTCCATTGACGACAATATTTACTTGGAGGCTTGTCCAGGGAGCGGGAAAACCGAGGTAATTGCTGCCAAAGTGGCACGCGAAATCGAGGGTTGGCAGGGCTATCCGGGGGGAATCGCACTGCTGTCGTTTGCCAACAGCGCGGCCAACGAGCTGAAGAGCCGGCTAATTGCTCATAGGCAACGGGCACCGGTGGCCTACCCGCACTGGGTGTCGACGATTGACAGCTTTATCCTCAATTGTCTCGTGGCGCCCGTCGCCCATCGGCTCACCGGATATGCTGGCAAAAACGACGACTTCCGGTTGAGGTTGGTCGATGCCACGTCAACGGTTTACATCAAAACCAAGTACGCCATCGAACACATCCGCGTTCCCGCCAACCAGTATGACTTGGATCTGGCAACGGGTAAGTTTGTCTTCCGAACGGGGGAACCTGGGCTGGACCGCAAGCTGAACGCCGTTGTATTGGCGGATTGGCAATTGCGTGACCTCAGGGAGGCCAAGACACGTTTTAAGGCGGCCGGTTTTGCCACCTATAGGGATGTTGAACACCTCGCCATCCAGGTCTTGCAGGAGGAAAAGCTGTCAACCTTTTGCGCACGACTTGCCCTGCGCTATCCATTTCTGGTGATCGACGAGTGTCAGGATCTTTCGGTTGAGCAGTTGACCATCTTGGGAGGGTTGCTGGGGCTGGGCGTGAAAATGCACATCGTGGGGGATCTCAACCAGTCGATCTATGGATTTCGCCATGCAGATCCCGCACGTGTCATGCAGTTCATCCGCGATCATGGATTCACCGGTCTGCAGTTGTGTCAGAATTTTCGCAGTTCTCAAGCCATTGTCGACCTCTGCTCCGAACTGGTGCCGGGAAACAAAATTCACGGCAATCCAACGATTCAGTCGGCTGCACCAGTGATTGTCGAATATGATGATTGTCCCTCGGAAGTGATGCCGCTGTTTATGAGCCTCAGTGACAGCTACGCGAACCGGGTGATCGTCTCGCGCGGTCATTCGACGCTGAGCCGGTTTTGCTCCGGTGCCAATGACCTGAACGATACCGAGCGTTTGGCACTGGCCTGCGCCTTGGCAGGCAATGATTCGGCAATCGCCATCCAGAAGTCGCTTGCGCTGTTTGGAGTGTGGCTTGCCAGCAAGTTGGAGTATTCGGCAAAACCCAACTCCTTCCATTGCCCTTTGGATGTCGAGTCCGAGTTGGAATGGCGCTTATTTCTTCATCAGGCTTTGGCATTTCTCACAATGACAGGCGCCTCAATCGCAGGCCAGCACTGGCGCGGGTGGTGCAAGGTCGCCAAAGCTCGTCTTTATGAACTGCCAAAGCAGGCCTTTGTCATCGCCGATATTGCCGTAGCAATAGCACCACTGACAGCACTTGGATTGCGTTCCCCCGCGGGCCTCGGTGAGCAATTGGTCACTCAAAGACTCTCATTGGTGACGTTGCAAGAGAGCAGCATCCGGTTGGCAACAATTCATGAGATCAAAGGCGAAACCCACGAAGCGACCATGCTTGTCTCAGCTTCCAAGCGAGGGGATCAGTCACATTGGGCCGACTGGATTGGTGATCGGAACTCAGAAGCGGCAAGGCTCGCCTATGTGGCGAGTTCAAGACCCAGAAATCTCCTAGTCTGGGCAGTCAAGAAATTGAAAGCCGCAGAGCGAACCACCCTTCAAGGGCTCGGGTTTCATGTAGCTCGGCGATAATCCGTCAACCGAAAGACGTCGCGCCTAGATAGTGTTTCGCAAGGGGCCACGGATTGGCTGCTACCTGCAGTCGTGTTCATATCTGGTCGTTTCTCAATGCCGTCCTGTCGGTTGGCTGTTATATCGAAAGCAACAATGAATTGCGGGCTCAGGGTTTGAGGCGTTCGCTTCCTTCCTTGGAGTGGCCACGCTGCAGCCTCGCACCGTTTCCGGCGCGCAGATCGGACGGTGGACGCAATGGTGGCGTTTTGCTAGTTTCGTTCTCGGTCAGTTCCATTTTCCACCGACAACGCGGGCAAGCCAGCATATGCGCACGATTTTAAAATACAGGACACGGGTCGGCACGTTCTTCATTGCTCAAGCGGCAGATGGCAGATTTCATCCAGTGTTCGATCACGAGAGTCTAGGCAGTTATCAGAGCATCCTGCACGCCATTGATGACTTGTCAAACGACGCCACCAGCTCCGTACTCCATCCAGAAACGTTTGAACTGCTGGACACTTCCACCCTTGGACTACCGGATGATCCTAGAGACTGGGAACGGGTATAGGTCCGTTCAAGTCGGGGGCTACCGCCACGTGAGCGGCCAAATTGAAAATGCCGCTGCGCAGCATCAGTCATCAGGCTCAAAAGCCAGTACCCAATGCCAAAGTCTGGGCAAGTGACGATCTCGATACTCTAAAAAGTGGTCCAGTTCCTGAACATTGATGTCGTGCGTTTCTGCAACTCCATTCAAGGGCGATCATTGCTCAACATCGCGGGTCGTTCAAATCCCTCTGTAAAAAACAAGCAGTACTTACACAGCAAATGGACGGAAAATGACAAAAGAAATTGAGCGGAGTCTCGAAGAAATTCATCGCCAGTTGAAAGGAGACGAGCGAGATCTGTCTAGCAATTCAGTAAAGTCGTTAAATTACTATGTGCGTAGCATCAGTCATCGTTTGACAGGGTTTCTAATCGCGCAAGAACGGGACCAGCAAAAGCATCGTTATAACCTCAGTTGGGCAATGGGGGTGATCGGTATAGTCGGTGTACTGTTAGCCATCGGCAGATGGGGAAATAGTGATATTGAGTGGATAGAGCACCACCGCTTAACGCTGCAACTGTGGGGCGTGACCTTGTGTACGATTTTTGTAGGTGTATCGCTGGAACGATCGGCCTTAATCAAATCGCTATGGAGTTTTTACATCACAAAACTAATCGTATCGATTATCTTGTCGGGCGCCATATTTTATGCTCGAGGTCGAGCGGCAGGTTTAGTTAATAGCGTTTTTCATGTTGACGCATCGGCATTCACTGTCACCTTGGTACTGACAACAGGGCTCGTGCTCTTTAAGTTGTTAATCCCCTTTGTATTGGCTTTGGCAACAATTACTGCCTTGGCTCATTTTTTGATTGTTTTGACTTGGATTAAAGCCAAGTGGGCGGGCGACGATGTGGAACTACCACCACTGTTTTCGCTACTGTTCATATGTGTGTCCAGTGTTATTTTGCTTTTTGGTTCGGGCTGGTCGAACGAAGAACTCAATGATTCAAGAATCTCAGAGAAAATCTACCTGATGGCCCATGCACTTGATTTCAATTACTCGCATGAGTGTGCCAACGTAAAAACCTCCAAACCTGTCGTTTTTCTGGGAAACACGCAGGAGTCCGTATTGGTCGCGCCTTTTGCTTTGGAGGATTTTGACTTTGCCACCTTTTTTGAAGCATCTGTGGTGGTACCTACTGACTTTGCTCGACAGAAGTGCGAGTACAAATCTCTCGAGGTCGACGACTGAGACGTGACACCCATGCAGATGTGCATTTTCAACTACAGCCACAAATGTTTGGGCTCTCGCGGTCGAGTACGTCAAACAGGCCAATTCAGTTAGAAAGGTGCCCATTGCCTGAGACTTAGCTGATCAAGTGATTTTGGAGAGAATACAGAAAAGGGCCCTTTGCGGGCCCTTCGTCATGAACAGTCTTCACTACAACTGCTGGGCACGAATGAATGATTGGAGCGCTGCCTCTGGGCTTCGGCCAAACACTCGGTGGTGTTCAGCTCTGGCGGTCTGCTCGGTGAACTCGCCTGACCACTTCGATACCACGACCGTTGCCACGCTGTTGCCGATGGTGTTGCAGGTGGCTATGGCCATCGACTTGAAGCGGTAGACGCCGAACAGCAGCGCCAGACCTTCCACCGGCAGTACGCCAATCGCTGTAACGGTCGCGGCGAACCCCACGAAGCTGCCACCGGATACCGCCGCCGCGCCTTTGGAGGTGACCAGCATGATCGCGATGGTGCCCAGTTGTTGTTCCCAGCTCATCGGCACCCCGTAGGCATTGGTGATGAACAGCACGCACAGCGACATATAGGTGGAAGTGCCGTCGAGGTTGAACGCGTAGCCGGTGGGCAACACCAGGCCGACGCTCTGTTTCGAGCAGCCGAACCTCTCGAGTTTTTGCAGCGGGCTTTCTCCTTTGAAGCGGCCGCCACTCAGCAAGCCAGTACAAAAACTCCAATGCGATGAGCTATCAAATCGATGATGAAGTCCATGACCCTTTCTCGCTGTCGTTTTTCCCTATGAACGTCAGTATGTCCGCTATTGGCCGAAAGCGGCCGTACACGAACGACTACTTTCGGCCAAAAGTAGCCCCTGATGGCGGGCTATAACTCTGTGATGCTTAGAATCAAAGGGGGATGACAGCGGAGTGGAAAAAATGGCTATAAGTCGACACTG
This sequence comes from Pseudomonas sp. RG1, assembly GCF_025910115.1. Classification (NCBI taxonomy): domain Bacteria; kingdom Pseudomonadati; phylum Pseudomonadota; class Gammaproteobacteria; order Pseudomonadales; family Pseudomonadaceae; genus Pseudomonas; species Pseudomonas sp. RG1. The sequence continues at coordinate 86,673 of NZ_JAPCIK010000020.1, read as the reverse complement.
CTTCATAAAACCACCTTCGCCACTATAGAAAAGCCATCGGGCCTTCTTCTTTAGGCTAACAAAATACTATTCGTTTATAGAGGTGAGAATTGGCGGTATCTGCTTCTCCCTTAATAATACTGGCCTACGGCGAGCAAGCTCTCGAGGCCCGTCTAATCGTAACCCCTATCCTCCGAATTTGACCGGTTGACGAAGGAGCTCTCGGCTGAAGAGGGATTGCGACGGCGAAAAGTCCGTATTCCAGGCGAACGCAGTGGCGCTCGAACAATCTCGGTCGGTACCCAGGTGACGGTTAGCGGCGAAAGAGCCACTGCAATGGCGAACGCATTCAGTCCCCCTGTGCCGATAACATCAGAGCAGATAGCCCTTTTTTCGCCATTGAAGGTACATGCGGCAAGATTATCAAAGAGCATCCGAGTGCGAGCTTTATCTGACTGTTGTAAAGGTGGCCTGGACTGAGCCTGCAAGAGAGATTGGAAATCTGCTCCATCACTCGTTGCCCGCATCCTGGGTTCTGATGTTGGCCAGTCGGATGGTGCTGGCGGTACTGCAGAAATACCGGTCATCGGCATGCCTCATATCACGCTTGGTGTCATGAATCTCGCCAGTGTTCCTGGCGTGACAGTTCCGTTCTTTGCTTCATCAGATCCCGCTGAACCAGTTGTAGCCCTGGTCTTCCCAATACCCGCCCGGGTTGTCGTTGCTGACGAAAATCTCGACAACATGCTTGGGGTTTTTGAATCCCAGTTTGGTGGGGACCCGAACCCTCAGCGGATAGCCGTACTCGGGCGGCAGCGCCACGTCAGCGTAATCCAGTGCCAACAGCGTCTGCGGGTGCAAGGCAGTCGGCATGTCCAGACTGGAGTAGTAACGATCGGCACATTTGAAACCGACAAATTTCGCTGTGGTGTCGGCGCCGATGTGTTCCAGGAAGGTTTTCAGCGGTACACCTCCCCATTGACCGATCGCGCTCCAGCCCTCAACACAGATCAGCCGAGTGATATCGCTGCGTTGCGGCAGCTTGCGCAAGCTTTCGAGTGTCCACGGCGCCTTGTCCCTGATCCGGCCGGAGACGGCGAGCGAGTAACTGGTCAGGTCTACTTCAGGGATATCGTCCTGACCATAGAAAGCGTTGAACGGAAACGGCTTGGTGATCTGCGCGCGGGCGAAGGTCGGCGCCAGTTTCCGTCCACTGAACAGCCACGCCTGGACCCGGTCGTTCCAACGCGACATGGCCCAAAGCACTTTGTCGACCTGATCGCCGTCCTGCAGGTTGCAACCGGTCAGCATCGACATCGCGCCAACCGTCAGGCCGGCCCGAAGAAAATGCCGGCGCTGAATGTTTTCCAGTTCAAGCTGTTGCGCAGGTTCAATCCTGACGCGCTGACGCGTTGTTATTTTAAATTCAGTCATGACCCATTTTTCTCGTTATCAGGCGTCCGCACTCCACCCGTGATCATTGGCACCAGGGTTTTTGGTACCAGAATCACCAAGACCAGGTGAATCACTACAAACGCTGCAATCATCGCCATGGCCGCAAAATGTACGTAACGAGCAACGTCATAGCCGCCCAGTAACGCGACCAGCTCTTGAAGTTGAACCGGTTTCCAGATCGCTACACCCGAGATCACGATCAGTACACCTGCCGCCAGCACGATCCAGTACATCAGGCGCTGTACTGCGTTATAGACACCCTTTTCATGCACCAGCCGAAAGCGCAAGGCATCGGTCAGATCATGCTTCAATGCGGCAATGCCGATGGGCAGCAGCTCACGTTTGAAATGACGACTGGCCAACCCGTACAGCACATAGATTGCGCCGTTGATCAGCAGCAGCCACATGAACGCAAAATGCCAGGCAAGTGCCCCGCCCAGCCAACCGCCCACGGTCAATGACACCGGAAACCTGAAACTGAACAGTGGCGAGGCGTTGTAGATAGCCCAACCGCTCATGAACATGCAGACCATGCAGGCCGCATTGAGCCAATGGGTGAGGCGAACCGGCCAGGGATGCAGTTTCTTCTGTCTCACGTGGTTCCCCTTGCAAGCCTTCCGTGTAGCGGAGCGTTGCCAGACGGCAACGCTCAAGCTTTCTCAGATGATTACATCGGTGGCTGGAAGCCATCCTTGCCGACTGCAATGCCGCGTGCGGTGCCATCTGCAGCGGGGAACACGACGATTTTCGTTCCTTTGACCAGCTCATCGGCTTTGCCTGGCTCGACGTAGGCGATAGGCACGTCATACGGCACGACGATTTGTTTCTCGCCGCCCTGGTAGTTGACGGTCAACGTGCGGCCGTCGGTTTTGGACAGTTTGCCAACGGTGCCGTTGGTCATGGTGCCAGTGCTGCCGTCTGCGTTCTGCCAACCGTAATGACCTTCGCCGCTGCCCTTGAGCCTGGCGTCGAATACCGTGACCTCAAGCGCCTTCAAGGTTCCGTTGGCCTGCGGGATGGCCGCCGAGCCGATGAAGCTGTCGGATTTGATCGAGTCGATATTGGCCTTCGATACCCGGCTGATACCGGTCTTGTCAGTCAGTCCGATCGTCTGCTGGGCGCCAGAGCGGACAGTGAAGGTCAGCGTGTTGTTGCTGACGCTTTCCACCGTACCGCGCAGTGGTTTGATGACCGGCATGTCGGCGGCGGTGGCAATGACGGCAGCGCTGAGCATCACCAAACCGAACGTGGTAGACAGGGCGTTTTTGAGTTGCATGGCGACGATTCCTCATGGGTTGATGTGTCGCCATCCTCGACCGCAGACCGGGACGTCACGATGACCGTCGAATGACATCTTTGTCATTCGCCAACCCTGACCATGTATGACAGAAATGTAACCGACTGCGCCCGCTCATCCCGTTACACTGCACAGCCGAGATACCGATGTCGCGGACTTAACCCCGTCATGAAGAAACCCGAGCGCGCCTGACGATGCATATCCTGCTGATCGAAGATGACACCAAAACAGGTGAGTACCTGAAAAAGGGGCTCGGTGAGTCCGGTTACAACGTCGACTGGACCCAGCATGGCGCTGACGGCCTGCACATGGCCTTGCATACGACCTATGACCTGATCGTGCTGGACGTGATGTTGCCCGGGATTGACGGGTTTCAGATCATCGAGCTGTTGCGCGCCAGACAAGACGTACCCGTGCTGTTCCTTACCGCGCGCGACCAGTTGCAAGACCGCATTCGCGGTCTGGAACTGGGCGCCGATGATTACCTGATCAAACCTTTTTCGTTTACCGAACTGCTGTTGCGCATCCGCACTATTCTGCGCCGCGGTGTCGTGCGCGAAGCCGACCATTTCCACCTTGCCGATCTCGAACTGGATCTGGTCCGGCGCCGCGTGACCCGCCAACAACAGGTGATCGTGCTGACCAACAAGGAGTTCGCCCTGCTCCATCTGTTTCTCCGTCGAGCCGGCGATGTGTTGTCCAGGACACAAATCGCTTCGGAAGTCTGGGACATGAATTTCGACAGCGATACCAACGTGGTGGACGTCGCTGTCAAGCGCCTGCGCAACAAGGTCGACCAGCCCTACCCGATCAAGCTGATCCATACCATTCGCGGTATCGGCTATGTCTGCGAGGTGAGGCCATGCGGTCCCGACGCCAACCCTCGCTGACGCTGCGATCGACCGTGGCGTTTGCCATGGTCGCGATGCTGGCCGTGGCCGGCGCGGGCTTCTATCTGTATCAGACGATGAAGGCCTCGGTATTGGTCTACAGCGATCACGCGGTGATGGGCCGTCTGGAGCATTTTCGCAAGCTCCTGCATTACGAACTCGCCATCGAAAAGCTGCGCGACAGCCCGCAGATTTTCAAGAACATGCTCGACAGCGAAGACGACATCTTCATCATTGAAGAGCCGGGGCAGCCACCGGTCATCCAGGTCAATCCACTCAACGTCACGTTGCCTGAACTGCCGGTGATCGGCCAGGACACAAAGCTGAGCGTCAGTGATCTGCGCAGCGGCGTGACCGACTCGGGAACAAGGCTGCGCGCCGCCTCCGTAGTCACGACGTCGGGTGGCCGTGTAGTCCGATTGACGGCCGCCCACCTTATGGGCAAGGAAATGGCGATGCTTGCAGCGTATCGCGAGCGCATCTACCTGGCCGTGGCCCTTGCCTTTCTGGCAACCGCGTTGCTGGGTTATCTGTTATTGCGTCGCGGGCTGCGTCCGCTGCGCAAAATGGCCGCCCATGCCGCAGCCATAACGCCTGAGCGTCTGCACAGCCGCATGGACAGCGCCGATACGCCGGTTGAACTGCAACAGCTGAGTGACGCCTATAACGCGATGCTTGATCGTCTTGCCCAGGGTTATCAGCGATTGACGCAATTTTCCGCCGACCTTGCCCATGAAATCCGCACGCCGGTCGGGTCGTTGATGGGACATTGTCAGGTTGCCCTTCGCCAACGCCGTAGCGAGGACGAGTATCAGGCGCTGATCGCTTCGAACCTTGAAGAACTCGAACGGATCTCGCGCATCGTCGAAAGCATTCTGTTTCTGGCGCGCGCCGATGAAGCGCAAGCCGTAGTGGAGCGCCAGCAACTGTCGCTGCATGACGAATCACAGCGCATCGCTGAGTATTTTGAGGGCTTGGCTGAAGAGCGGCGAATGAGCTTCCAAATAACGGGCGATGGCATCGTGCTCGCTGACCCCTTGCTGCTGCGCAGAGCGTTGAGCAACCTGGTGGCGAACGCTGTTCGCTACGCTTACGAGGGCACCGAGATTCTGATACGGGTATTGGAAACCCACGAAGGTGCCCGGATTGAAGTGGAGAACCAAGGGCCGGTGCTGGGCGACGAAACCCTGGGCAAACTCTTCGACCGCTTTTACCGTGGCGATGCGTCTCGGCACCAGAATTCCGACTCCTACGGGCTTGGCCTCGCCATTGTCGTGGCCATCATGCAACTGCATGGCGGCCACGTGGGTGTCGAACAGCCAAGGGCCGGGACTATTCGTTTTTCGCTGTCGTTCCCTTGAGCTGCTCGAACGGTGCAAACTGTTCTTCGCCCGCTGCGGGTACCCAATCTTTTAACGGCGTCAGGAAATGCATTTCAAAACGACGTGACAGGAACGCCCACTTTCCGTCCCGACGTTCAAACCTGTCGTGGTAAAGACCGCTGACTTGCACCGGGCCTTTTTCAATGTCATGAAACAGGCAATCCGCAGCTACCGTGCCCACTGCGCTGTCACCCTCGATTTCAATCAGCGGGTTGGCCATCCAGTGGTGCATATGGGGCATCTGGCGCCAGCTGTTTTGCGCCATCGCCAGGATTTCGTCACGGTTTCCAGCCTGGCCAAAACCCGGTAGATCCAGTGTCGACTCTTCGTGCCAGATTGAGCTAAGAAGCGAGGCGTCGATGCGGTCGAAAGCATTGGCGTAGGCGCTGATCAGCGACTCGATGGCGGCGCGACTTTCCAGGGCGTCCAGTCGAGCTGTCAGTTGTTCATTGTTCATGATGAGGTTTCCTGCAGGGGCTGCGCATAAGCGAGGAAGGCAGCCCTGCGCGAGGGCTGCGCTACGTTGAGCACGTGGTCAGATCTGCGACAGGCCGCCGTCGACCATCAACTCCACACCGTTGACATATTTCGCATCGGCAGACGCAAGAAACAGCGCCGACGAGGCGATTTCCTCAGGCTCGGCCATGTACCCCAATGGCGTGATCTGCTCGACGTGCTGACGCAGCGCGGCGACGTCGGTTTCGCTCATCTTCAAGCCGTTATCCATCAGCGGTGTGCGGGTGAAGCCAGGGCTCAGGACATTCGCTCTGATCTTGCGACCTTTGAGTTCGTTGGCCCACGTCCTGGCAAAGGAACGTACCGCGGCTTTGGAGGCGTTGTAGAGGCTCAGTCCTTCCATGCCATTGCTGGAACAGATAGAGGCCGTCAGCACGATCGAAGCGCCATTTTTCAACAATGGCATCAACGTCTGTACAGTAAAAAAGACTCCCTTTACGTTGATGTCGAACATGTTGAAATAGGCGGCCTCGGTGGTCTCGCCCAGCGGGTTCTTTTCACAAATACCCGCATTGGCAAACACTGAGTCCAGTTGATCGCCGTGCGCCTCAATCGTCGCCTTGAGCTCGTCCAGATCAACCTGGCGCGCGACATCGGAAATGACCGCGACCGCCCTGTCGCCAAGCTTGGCCACCGCAGCCTCCAGCGTGGCTGCAGAACGCCCGGTGATGTAAACGCGCCTGGCGCCCTCGGCAACCAAACCCTGTGCAATCGCAAATCCGATCCCGGTGGACGCGCCGGTGACGACTGCGACCTGATCAGCGAATTTACCTGACATAACTGACTCCTCGATTTCGGTTGTGTGGCTCGACTGGAACCACAGTGCGGCCATTTTGCGAGGAGGCAGGGGCGCAGCGGCACTGCCATAAATGAACATTGGCCGTTCATTTATGTGAGGCGTCAGCCAGGGTTTGATCGTTTAGATTGAAGTCAGCTTATTCAAAGCATGACTCGCAATCGAAAATATTCTGGAGCCGAAGGGTTTCAGAAAGGAGACCTTATGCCTGAGAAAATAGTAGCCCTTCCGGAACAGCGGCGCTGGCTGATGTTCGCCATCCTGTTGGTCGGTGCATTCTTGCCGCCGCTGGATTTCTTCATCGTGAACGTAGCGCTGCCTTCGATTCAGCAATCGCTGGGCACGGCCTCCTCTGCCGAACAGTTGATCATCTCTTCTTACGCGGCGCTGTATGCCGTGACACTGATCACCGGCGGAAGGCTTGGCGACATCTTTGGCCGCATGAGAATGTTCTTCGTTGGCCTGATTGGCTTTGCCGTCGCCTCACTGATCTGCGGTGTCGCCGAGTCACCCTGGGTGTTGATCGCCGGACGCTCGCTGCAAGGCGTGACGGCCGCTGTCATGGCGCCGCAGGCACTCGCTTCAGTGCAGGCGATATTCCCTGAGTCGGAAAAACCCTTGGCGTTGAGCCTGTACGGTGCGGTGTTTGGTTTGGCGTCGGTAGTCGGCCAGGCACTTGGCGGGATTCTGATCTCGCTCAACCTGATGAACCTGGGCTGGCGGTCGATATTTCTGGTGAATCTACCGATTGCGTTGCTGGTCATTCTGATCGCCATCCCCGTGGTCAAGGAAACCCGCGCACCCCAGACCAGCAAGCTGGATCTGGGTGGAACGCTGTTGTCGATGGTGACGCTTGCGGCGCTGATCGTTCCACTGATCGAGGGACGTGAAGCGGGCTGGCCGTGGTGGGCCTGGCTGTCGCTGGCGGCGGTGCCACTGCTGGCCTGGCTGTTCTGGCGCTACGAAGCCCGCTTGTATCAAGCGCAAGGCGCGCCGTTGCTGAACCCTGCTGCACTGCGTGCGCCCGGGCTGGGCCGGGCATTGCTGGTGGCGCTGACTTTTTACGCGATCGGCGTGTTCTTCCTGCTGTTTTCCATCTATTTACAGGGAGCGCTGCATACGAGCCCGCTCAGTGCAGGTCTGGTCTTTCTGCCATTCGGCGCTGGTTTCTTGCTGGGGCCGCTCGCCACCCATCTATTCCGGCGTTTGCTGGGGTCTTATGTGAATCCCTTCGGAATGGCACTCGAAGTGCTGGGGTTCGTGCTATTGGCCTGGCTCGTGGCGCACACGCCAACCGCCGTCACGCCCTCTGCGCTGTCCCTTGCCGTGATTCTCTTTCTGATCGGTTTCGGACAAGGACTGGCCCTTCCGACATTGATGCGCATGATCACTGGACGCGTGGCACCGGCGTATTCCGGCATGATTGCGGGCATCACCAGTTCCACACTGCAAATCAGCACGGCACTGAGCGTAGCGATCATCGGTGGCATTTTTTACACGCTTCTGGGCAAGGACACGGACGCGGCGGCCATCACCCACGCCTTCACCGTCGCCATACTGTGCATCGCTGCGTGTCTGGTGGTAGGCGCAGGACTGAGTCTGAGTCTGGCGCGCCAATCTGCTGCAGAGCTGCAAACGGCGGCCATGCAGCCGGCAGAGTGAATCAACCGCCTGCCTGAGTGCCAATCATGACGGAGGCCAGGTCGGCAAGCGCGCGCAGACTGTCCATCTGGCGCATGTCCTGGTGGTAGCCCATCCAAATGTCGCGGCCTGGTGGCGGTTCATCTGAATCGATCAGACGCAGCGCCGTCAACTGGTCGCCCAAAGCGCGGGGCAATACCGCGACGCCCTGCCCCTGCGCACACATTTGCGCCTGGACTGTGCGGCTGCTACTGGTAAACACGGTACGCGCCAGAGGGTAACGCTGCTGCAGCCACTGCACATCGGGATAATGAGACTGGGCAACACTCATGGTGATCAGACCCAGCCCGGCGCCCTGTGGCTCAGGGTCAGCAGATCCAACGGCTGCGTATAACCCGTAAGTCAGGGAGATCAGCTTGCGGTGCACGATATCGGGTTCGGTGAACGGAACGATTCGAAACGCGATGTCGGCGTCGCGGCGAGCCAGATCAAACAATCGATGCCCGGCAATGACCTCGGGCACGATCAATGGATAACGCCGGCCCAGTTCACTCAGCACCGGGGCCAGCACATAACAGGCGAACCAGTCAGCGCAGGAAATGCGCAGCACACCTTCGGGCTGTGCGCTGTCCCCCGCGAGGCGCCTTTCGATGGCCAACGCACTTTGCTCCATTTCCTGCGCGAGGCTGAGGAGCTTCTCGCCGCTGTCGGTCAACACGAGACCTTGGTTGGTACGCAGGAAAACGGGTTGGCCACTGAACTGTTCCAGCACCTGCAAGCGCCGCCCCACGGTCGGATGGCTGACCCCCAACAGCTTGGCGGCAGCCCCTAATGACCCGCTGCGGGCAATCGCGAGAAAGACCCGCACATCACTCCAGTCCATGCTCCGCCCCCGTACAAAAATGAACAGTGAGAGTGCAGCAATGGCAGTGCCGTAGCAATCCCGTGCCCGACATACTTGTCTGCATTCACCGTCGTCGAATACCAACCGGAGACTGCAAATGAAGATTGGTTTTATCGGAGTGGGATGCATGGGCAGAGCCATCATTCCACTGCTCGTCCGCGCTGGCCATCACGTCTCGGCATGGAACCGCAGTCAGGCGGCGATCAAGGATCTCGAAGGCATCAGCGTTATCGAAACGCCGGCCTCGGCGTTCCAGCAAGAGGTAGTCATCACTCTTCTGGCCGATGATGCCGCCGTCAGGCAAGTGCTGCTCTCCAGCGCTGTTCTGGAAACTGCAGACAAAGCTTGCGTGCATGTCGTGATGTCGACCTTGTCGCCTTCGCTGATGTTGGAGTTGCAGCGCGAACATGAAGCCGTCGGCATGCCATTGATCGCGGCGCCGGTCTTCGGCGTGCCCGCCGTGGCGGCCAAGGGCGAGTTGAATATCCTGGCGGCCGGATCGCAGGCCGCTGTCTCGACCGTCCAACCGCTGTTCGACCTGCTCGGGAAAAAAACCTGGTATCTGGGCGACCAACCTGAACAGGCCTGTATCGCGAAAATCGCCGGCAACATGATGATCACCCAAGCCATCCAGTCGCTGGGCGAAGCCAGCGGACTCGTTCAACGCCACGGACTGAGCCCTTCGATTTTCATCAAGCTCATGACCCAGACCCTGTTCGCCTGCCCCAGTTATCAACGTTATGGGCAGAACATCGTCAGCAGCAATTTTGAACCGGGATTCAAACTGTCGCTTGGCCTCAAGGATATGAATCTGGCGATCGATGCGGGTCGTCTCAAGGGGCTGGAGTTGCCAGCGGCGGATGCCGTGCGATTGAAAATGACGTCGGCGGTAGCCAGGGGAGATGGCGACAAGGACTGGTCGGTTTTTGCTCAGCAGACGAATCATTGAGAAGCTCTTTCGAACACCTGTCACGAGGTCATTCATGGAAAACTCCGACATCGCGCGTCAACTCTCAACATTCAGGAAAACCATCGACAATATCGACGCCGCCCTCATCCACCTGCTCGCGGAACGGTTTCGCTGTACCGATGAGGTCGGATTGCTCAAGGCCCGATATCAGTTGCCTGCGGTAGACGAGGCCAGAGAGCAGCAGCAATACCAGCGTCTGGCAGCACTTGCTCAGGAGGCCGAGCTGGATACGGCCATCGTGCAGAGGCTGATGCAGTTGGTCATTGGCGAAGTGGTCGAGCGCCACAGGCAGATCGCCGCCAGGCATGCCCCGGCACCCGCCAATAACCCTGACCCTCGGGCCTGACCCCGGCGCCACTTATCGAAGCAATCAGACAAACGAGCAGAACCGCATGAAATGGCCAACGATCGAGCAAATTCGCAGCTTCACCGATTTACCCTATGGCTACAGTTGGGATTACCTGAAACGTGAGGAGATCAATGTCGCGACAGATTTTTTCCGGACATGGTTTCCCTCCATTTCGGTGGGGTTGGCAAGCCCGTTTCTGGACCAGCAGTTCTACGCAGACAACGTGGTGCTCGAAGACGATCCGGATCGAGGCATATTCGCTACCGTCGTCCGCCAGAACGATGAGATTGTCGCTATCGCCACGTGGGAAAAAATTGACGGTGCTGACGTTATTTTCGGGCGGGTCGGCGCGGTAGCCAAACCGCACAGACAAGCCAGACTGGCCGTTGCGGCCCAGGACCTGGGAGAAAAAATCGGCACGTTCATGGGCGCGGGGCTGATCTATGGCATGGCAACAACCCGCACGCCGTATATGCAACAAGCACTGGAGCAAGCCGGTTACAAAGCGGTAGGGATAATGCCTGGCTTGGACCGGGAAGAAACAGCACCTGGAATCGTGCGCAGGGTTTACGAAGTCATCTACGTAAAACGGCTCGCACCACACGCCGACTTTCTCATTCCTGCCGGTCATAACCTTACCCCTACAGTCGCGCGACTTTACGCAGATATATTTCAAGGTGATGACGACACGAACTGACGAGCCAGCCTAGCAGCGAACCAACCATCGAAATGCTTCTGATCAGTAACGCTACCGGCTCGCGCCTTTTGCATCGATCGAGGTAGCCACATTAGGTAATGAGTTCAAAAAGACTCAGCAGCGGCTAAAAGCACCTGTGGGGTTGATTAATAGATGAGAAGTGAACTGAGTGGACGCGGCTCTGGCCCCTGAGTTAGCTTTCGTAACCGTTCTAACTTGGGGCTCCGCAATCATGACTGACCGTCAGATCATTGTTCCAGATGGCATGAGATTGATCTACGAGCGCGCGGGTTATGCACCAGCAGTAAAGGTAGGAAAAACTCTCTACTGCGCGGGTCAGGTAGGCAGGACGCCGGAATTATCCGTCATTGAAGAACCTGAGCAGCAGTTTTTAGCTGCATGGGACAATCTCCGGATCGTCTTGGAGGCAGGTGGCTGTAAATTTGAAGATGTCGTAGAAATGACAACTTACCACGTCGACATGCACCGTCACATGCCAATTTTCAGACGCGTAAAGGATAAAGTATTTCCGAGAAGCACTTGTGCATGGACCTGCATTGGTGTCAGTGAATTAGCTCGACCTGGCCTTCTCGTGGAGATCAAGTGCGTCGCAGTAGAGCGATAACCCTCTGACAAGAACCTGCATATCCAGGTCTTAAAATGGGTGACTACGCATGCGGTGGTAGATTCAAAATTACACTTGCCTGCTGCATCGGTAGGCGCGTGATAACACTTTACGCCGACGGCTAATACTGACTGCAAGCAGGCGCCAATCAATTCCGATGCGAGCAGAAAAATGCCTATCAGCGGATATCCTTAGCACTCGCTAAACGCAAATCCAAAGTCATCGCTTGACACTTGTGCCGCTTCGTTAAGTCGTTGGCGCAGCGCAGCCGTTAGCTGCCTCTCCACCACCCACGGATCCGACAGCGCGGCGAGTTGTGGCGCCAATTGCGGCGACAGGCTCATTAGCGAATGATTAAGCGATCGCGCCGTTTCAAAAGCGGCTTTCTGCACAAAGCTGATTTCCACCAGCTCCCCCTGCGCCTTGCGAAACTCCATCTCAGCCATCCGCGCCAAGTAGTGCTCGCGATGTGCACGCGCTTTCTGAAAGTCCGGGGACTGCCCTTGCGCGGGATCAACGGGCGGCGGCGCAGCCATGTTGGTCGGTTCGGATTGTGTAGCGACGTGGCTGTACACATTACGCTGAAGCCGCTCCTGTTGGTGGCGAGCAGCGACGGCAGCCTTGCTCGGGTCAGCGGTATCGCGGATCAATGCTTCGGTGGCCAGAACGTCGACCTGCTTGCCATTGGGGACAGGACCAGTCGACCGTTTTCCTTCAGCCAGGTGATGTAACTCGGTGAGCGGCCGATGTGTGCGGCGAAGGCGCTCTTGGATAGGTACGTGGCTGCGGTCATAAGCCCTCCTTTTCAGCGGCTTTTCAATGAATGCTTTCAAGATTTCAGTGGATTGAAATTTCAGTAAGCTGGTGGGCCTCCCACTAACAAGATCCCGCGGGTTTCCGACCCCGTGTCCTTTGGAAGTCCCCAGGGTCCCCGGCGGTTTTCCGCCCGGTCCGGTCGCTCGACTGCCATGCCCTGCCCCCATCCCTTTGGAAAGACGGACATCCCTGCAAAGGTTTCAGCTAGAGAGATCTCGCGAGTTCGATAACCCGTGTAGGGGGCGGCCCTCGGGGAGGACCCGTGAAATCTGCGCCCTACCCGGCCTGCCCGGCTCATGCCTTCGGCTCGGCCTCGCTCAGGTCGAGCCGCTTGGCGACCCAGCGTTCGTACAACCCGATGGCGACGTCCGCGCCGGCCATCGCTGTTAGGCAACCCAGGGCGCCCGCCGTCCAGATCGACAGGCCCGCGCCGAACAACAACATCATCGCCGACACCCCGCAAACGATGCAGGCACCGGACCGAAGTGCTAGCCGGCGCAATAACGCGCAGCCTCGCGCCCCATCCTTGTCAGCGCGCCACATCTCACCGGATACACCGCCAACCAATGACAGGGCAATCACCATCCAGATCGGCATCTCTGCCAGTGCCTGTTGCTCGTTCGTCATTGCCCTACCCCTTAAACAAAAAGACCCGGCGCATTGGCCGGGTCAGGTGGTAGGTGGTCTGCCGCGCTTTGCGGTCGCACCCATCGAAGATGGCCCCTTTTTACAGGTCGATTCTGGTGGCAGCAAGACCGTTTTAATGCCACCCGGTGAATGTGTGGCTTACGCCCGGTGAACGGCTGGCGAATGTCGGTGAATATCTATCCCGGCTGTCTTTTGCTTTTCTGGCGTCCCACGCGTCCCACCTCTCTAAAACTAGGTGGGACGTCCGAAAGCCCCGCAGATTGGGGCTTTGCCCCACCGTCCTACTTTTAACTCTCCTTTCTCGTGTATAGAGAGAATATTTAAAAACACGCGTGCGCGTGAACACGCGCATTGATGCCCGCTACGCATACACGGGGAGCGCAACGCCGCGCTCCTCGAAGTGCCCGAACATCTGCGCGAGCTGACCAGACGCCACTGCCTGAATGCCTGGAATCACCCGGCACGACAACAACGCAAGGAGGCTAGACAAGGCCATGAGTAACGCTGCACAGAATCCGCTTCGCCTGCATCCGGCGCCCGAATCGGCCACCGTCGAACTGCTCTATCGAATCTTCGGTGATGTCCTGATCCCGCTAGAAAAAGTCCGCGAGCAGTACTTTCGCAATCTCAACGAGCAGTCGTTCGTGACGGAGATCAACAGCGGCCGGATCCAGCTTCCCATAACCACGCTGGACACAAGCCGCAAGGCGTTGAAGTACGCGCACATCCGCCATGTTGCCTCGCTGATCGACATCCGCGCCTACAAGGCTGATGAAGATATGCAGCGACAGCAGGACGGCCAACGCCAAACGGCCCCCACACCACTGACGGCTGTCACCACCAGCCAACGACAACCCTAGGAGCACACCACATGATGACCCCAATACAAATCGGTGCACTGCTCATCCTGATAGCTCTGGCCGCCCTGCTGCTCTGGGGCGGTTACATCATAGGCCGCAGCGATGGCCTGGAGACCGGCCTGCGCGAGGGTGAAGACATCCAGCGCGCCGCAAGCGCCAAAACCATCCGCGAGCTTCGAGCCTCCCTGCAGTTCATCCGGGCCGATCACACTCGCTTGGCACAAACCTGCAAACGACTTGAAGCAGCTCCCCTCTTCTGCCCGGCCGAGCACCAGACGCTGGTCGCCATCGGCGAGTTGCTGCGGATCGCCGCCGAAACCTTCAGCGCCTTTGGTACCGGCACGAAGCTCGAGCGTGATGCCCGATCGATGCGCGAACAGGCACTTGCAATGGCTGCGCAGCTGCAACCAGGAATCGAGGGCAGCAAAGTCGCACAGCAAGCGCATTCGAAGCGCTCTGTATTTCCTAGCAAGGAGGCAGCATGAACATTCAATTTCTTAGCCATGAGCAGGTCTGCGAGTTGACTGGAGCCAAAACTAAAGCCGGTCAGATTACTGTACTGAAGCGTAATGGCATTCGTCACACCATCAAGCGCAATGGCTGGCCCTGCGTGATTGCCTCGGCGCTAACAGGGGTAACTACAAACGCACCAGAAGTTCCGACGTGGCAGCCACGCTTGGTGGGATAAATGGGACGAAGACCAACAAAGCCGGGAAGCATTCCTCGCCTACGCGAGAGAACACGCGGCAACACCACCTACTACCTTTATGACACTGGCGGGAAACCACGCAAGGAAATCCCGCTGGGTACAGATTACGGCCTAGCCATCTTGGAGTACGCAAAGCTCGAAAAAAGCCGCGTTTCTCAAGCTCTGACACAAACCGTACTTACCTTTGCGTACGTGGCCGAGCTTTATATGAATGAGGTGGTACCCACGAAAGCCCATGCCATCCAGAAGGACAACGCGCGCGAACTGAAAAATCTTCTCCTGCTCTTCAACGACCCACCGGCCCCTCTAAAAGCAATCGAACCGAAACATGTCAGCCAGTACCTTCGTCATCGCGGTAAGGCAGCTCCTATTCGTGCAAATCGGGAAAAAGCGTTACTCAGCTCCATTTGGAACTTCGCTCGCGAGAACGGCTACACATCCTTGGCAAATCCGTGCTCAGGCGTGAAGGGTAATAAAGAAACCGGTCGCGACATATATGTTGAAGACGACGTCCTTGCCCGAGCCTACCAGCATGCCGATCAACCATTAAGAGATGCTTTGGACCTGTTCTATCTAACAGGTCAGAGGGTCGCTGACACATTGAAGATGGATGAGCGCGACATAAAGGACGGAAAGCTCTCCGTCCAGCAAGGCAAAACTGGGGCTAAACGAAGGATCGAAATCATTGGTGAGCTCAAAGTCGTAATAGATCGAATCATGGCGCGAAAGACCGGACAGAAAATCAGATCAACACGCCTGGTAGTAATCGACTCTGGGCAGCCGATGACGACCAGCATGCTCAGAAAAAGGTTCGATGACGCCAGGGAAGCAGCCGGGATTCCAAAAGCAGAATTTCAGATGCGCGACCTACGAGCAAAAGCGGCCACGGATAAAGAGGAGTCAACAGGGAACATCAGAGAAGCTCGAGACCAACTTGGGCACACCACCGTAGGGATGACAGAACAGTACATCCGTATGCGGAAGGGCATGAAGGTCACCCCTACGAGGTGACTAACGGTCACGAATTGCGGAAAAGATTTTTTGATTGCGGAAAAAAGAACTAAGGGCTTGCATGAGGTATGTCATGCAAGCCCTTGATATTCATGGTGCCCGAAGCCGGAATCGAACCGGCACGCCCTTACGAGCGGGGGATTTTAAGTCCCGCGCCAGAATCAAGCGGGCTGCGGCTTTGATGCGATTTTTTGGGCCGCAATTAGAGTCGAAAGACTGAGATTCGCCCCAATGTTTTCGCATACCGAAAAATGATTGCGGCCCAAAAAAAGGGCCTTAATTTCACGTAAAAATTGAAACCCTATCGGGCACTGAGAAGCTGGCATTATGCCGACTTTGCATAATCCAGCGCTTTGCCCTTCTCCGGCGTTCTGCCGACATTGAATCCCCTGCTACTCTGGTTTCGTCCAAGGAGGAAACCAATGCCAAACTCTGATCTGCTCCCTTCCCTACTTTTCAAAATCAATGAAAACCAGCTCGCCCTTGAAGCCGCCATCATGGAGCTCACCCTCTGGGTCGAGCAGCGCGGATCCGCCGACGTCGCGGAAAACGTCCGCAGCTCTCTGGCCGCGCTCGATCGAAATGAAGGATTCATCAAAATGACCTTGGCTGTATTGATGGCGCCGGACTGACAGCTCGTCGCCTCACTCTCGCCCACGGGCTTCGCCTCGATTACTGTACATACATACAGCACTCGTACAGCGAACCCGTTTCATGAATTTCAACCAAGCAAAATCCCTTCGCCTTGATCGCTGGCGAGCCACTCTCGATGATCACGACTTCCGTATGCAAAGCCCCGAAGCGCACCGGGCGACCTTGCGAGAAATGGCGATGGATTTGCTGAGTGAAGGCCTGATCGACGAGCTCGAGCAGTTCGACATGAACGAAATGGCCGACGCAGCTTATTGGCACGCAGTGGAAGAACTGCAAAGCTTGCCTGGCCAGTACCGGGGCGCATCGAGCTATGACGTGGTGCACATCGACAACGGGGAGTTGCTTGGCACCATCAGTCGGTCAATATTCAACTTCGCAAAGAGTGAGCCGCGCGGCGCTTACTCTGGCTATGACGGAAAGGTGTACTCCGAACCCGACGGAGTTTGGTTGTCGCTTGGAATCTCTCGTAGGGTCGGAAAGATTGTCGGGTTGGCGATGGAGATGAACGGTTGCCGGTACCGACTTATTGAAACCGAGCGAATGGTTGATGGAGTGACCCACCACCCTCTCGCGGATGCTGACGTCTACCGGGCGCTCGTCGATGCGGCGCAGGTCGCTCAAGAGGAGCGGGATCTTCGGGCGTTTGAAAAGTTACGCCCTCACATCGAGTCGGCGGCGTTCTGCATTTGTCCTGAGTGCCTCGATCGCTTCGGTGCCAGGGACGACTGCACGACATGCGCCGGAAAAGGTTTTGTGACGAAGCCAGCGCCAGCGGGTCTACGCTGAATCAGATCCCCCCGAGGGCACGGCAATGTGCGGACGACTCACCCAATACAGCGGCATTCACGACTTCGTAGCGGCGCTCAGCATGCCGAACGCGCTGATCAACTCGGTGGGTGAGCAACCGCTCGAGCGGTACAACGCCGCGCCGACCACTCAATTGGCCCTCTTCCACCAGGAAGGTGAGTTTCTGCACGCGGACATGGTTCGCTGGGGATGGCGCCCGCATTGGGCGAGAGACCGCGCCGCGCCAATCAACGCCCGCGTGGAGAAAGTCGCCCACGGCCCGTTCTTCCGCGCGATCTGGCCGCACCGGGCCATCATCGCGATCAACAACTGGTTCGAGTGGGTAGACGAAGGTGGGCCGAAGAAGCAGCCCTACCTGATCAGGCATCGCGACCAGTCCCCGATCCTCTGCGCCGCGATCGGCCAGTACCCGAACGAAGAGCACGGCCCCGGCGAGCACGACGGCTTTGTAATCATCACCGCCGACAGCGCCGGCGGCATGGTCGACATCCACGACCGCCGCCCGGTCGTTCTCCCGCCAGAGCTCGCGCGGGAATGGCTGGACCCGGCCACGCCGAAAGAACGCGCCGAACAAATGGTGCTGCATGAGGGCGAGCCTTCCGAGGCTTTCGAATGGTTCAAGGTCGATCGCTCTGTAGGCAATGTCCGTAATCAGGGCCCGGATCTCATTAAGCCGATCGAGGAAAACAGCCCGTTCTAAGCCGAAGTCAGTGCTCGCAGGCGGTTTTCCGTCGCGTTGTCGAAGATCACATAGAGCTTATCGATCGTGGACTCGGTCAAGGCTCGCGCCGACTCCAGGCCATAAACGAACCCCTCAGCCCTGGCACCTGCCTTGGCTGCGATGATCATCGAATCTGCACGCGTAATCTCAGCCAGAAGCTTATCTGCGGCGCGCTCTATATTTGGACTCAGCTTTACACCATCCATATCGCCACCTCCAATTGGAAAGTGCCGAGAATAGCGAATGAGGGCGTTTGACGCATTATCGATGGTGATGCAAGACGACATACATGCTCTGCCCATATCTTCCGGTCCAGATTACGCACCTGCTAAAAATGGTGCAGATAGCATGTATATCCGCACCACCAGTGATGGAGCCGGTAATACCCTTCTAGCTACTCAGAACAGTTATCAACTCCTCCATCACAAACTTGACCATCCAACAAACATCTTGCTACACATGCTCCAAAACTTGCTTTACTACTACACCTCAGCGCACATTCCAGCTGACTTTTCAGTGCATGTATTATGTCATTTCTATCCATGGTAGTTATCGCGGACTCTTTCACATAAAGCACATAGCCATCGCCACTTACTTCAAATGTGATTTTCAAATCTTTTGCATTGGTAGATTCAGTTGCAATTATATCTGCCATGATCAATCCCTCATCTGCATTTAAATTTCGACCCCAGAGAGAAGATAGACCACCGAACAAAACTAACAACCCAAACCAAGCGCCTGACAATACCAATTAGAAATAGAAATCTCCTCCACAATATACAAACAGCCAAAACTTCTCACATATGAAACATATTTATTCTAACGACCTTCAAAGTGTAAAGTTGGCAAGTCACTCTTAAGCAGGAGCTTCTTTAGGGAAAATCTGTTTCGTCAGCTCACATCCTTGAAGAAGATGTGGTGACCGAGCTTGAGTGTCTGTTTGGCCGTCGCTGCCCAAGCCGGCGCCTTGATGCTGGTGGCGTAGTAATGCGTGGCGCCGCCGGTGGGGTCTGGCACCTTCCCGTCGATCACCTGGTCAGCAGCGATCCGGCATTGCGCCGACTCGCGGAACGTGATCTGCTTCACGCCGATCAGGAACTGGTAGTTCGGGTCGGTCTTATTCCAGCAGCTGAACTGGTAAGGCTTCTGGCAGACGCCGGCGTAACCTTCACCCCACCACGACCTCTCCTTTCCATCGAACACGCGGTTGCGGATCGTCCAGGCAACGGCTATCTGGCCGGTGGTTCCCTCGCCGCGCGCCTCACCCCACAGAGTGCGGGCGAGGATGTCTCGATCTTTCTCGGTTACTGGCATCACTTTTCTCCAGGCAAAAAAATACCCGCTCGATGGCGGGTTGCAGTTTTTAATGCGGCTCAGATCGATTCGGCCTCACTCAGTAACGGCGCAGCAATGATTTCCGGGATGGGCGGTTCCATCGGCCATATCGGCGCCTGATACCAAGTCGGCTGCACAGTGACCTTGCCCAGTGCAAACTTATAGGTCTTCCACGCTTTCAGGTTCAGCGTCAGTGCGGCCTGCTCGGCCTCGTCTTCTGCCGTGGCTTCGCCGATATCAATGCCGAAATTGATCGTATCGATGCGGTCTTGAATTCGCGAGATCTGGGCAATCGCCTGTGCATTTCGTGAGGCGAGCAATGCCTTCGCGGCTGCCAATTCAGCGGCCTGAATGGCGGCGTCCTTCATGGCCTTGGTAATCAGTTGAGTCCAGTCGATGTTCATGCTTGTTCTCCTGGCTCTGGCAGAGGCATGGGTAGGGGAATCGGGCCGTCACGCACATCCTCGAGCGGCGACGGGAATGCCTGCTCTGGGCTGTAATTGATCGGGAGCGGAAGGATCAGAGTAAGCTCAAGCTCCCCGTCGACGCGGCTGACATCGCCGGCAAACCATGTCGATTTGATCGCGACACTAGGCAAGGTGTCTCCCTCTGCAACGCGACTGAAGTCGAATTCCTCGCCATTTACAACGATGGCGTTTCCGCTACGGATAACGCTCAAGGTCGCATCCATGCGCATCGGTGAAAGATTAATACGCATCAAAACCACCTCCCTACTGCTATGAACGTGTAAGTGTAAGTGGCGAGCGGAAGTGCGACGGGGCTCAAGTGACGAATGATGCCGAACGTCCCGGTAGTCGGCAGGATTACTGTCTCGCTGAACCCCGGGTATTCTCCGCCAATAATCAGATGAGCCCAGGGAGCAACCGCAAAGTTAGCCGGCAGTGTGTCGGCGGGCCGATCAGCAGCCCCTTTCCAGTAGAGCCCACCCAGCGCACTACTGATTGCCACGATTACTGACTTCGTTGAAATACAGACCATAAAACCGTTGGCGAACTTCCAATATTCCCCATTGGCATTACTGCCGTACTCCATGAGCGCACCGGTCGGCACGCCTCCGGACTGACTGACAGTGCCCAGAATGGTCAGCCCCAATGCCGCCCGAGCGAGAGCGGGCGTAGTAGCACCAGTTCCCCCTTTCTCGATAGCAACGGCTTTATTCGTCCCGCTGAGATCTGCTTTGGTGGCCTGCAGCTTTCCCAGTGCCGACAAGATGGAATCGGTCGCCGCGACAGCTCCCGGCGTTGCGACATCCACGCCCGCCAGCGCGGTGCCGCGAACACCAGCCGCGGTCATGTACTTATTCGTCAGCCCCTCTGGCAGACCATCTGTATCAGTGAGATTTAGTTCATCACGAACGCCGGCGGTGGTTGGCGTGGTGCCCAGCACCGCCAGCACGCCGCCGTAGTCATTGAGGATTTTTCGCACCTGATCCGCCAGGTCCTTCTGATACCCCTGCACCGGCACGATCGAGTAAAGGCCGTCAGCTACTGTCGGGCCTTCGTAGTCCGGCGAGATCGACAAAGCTGTGTTGCTGGCGATGTTGGTCACCTCGTACCAACGTCCGTCCGGCCCGCGAAAGCCATCGCCAACCCGGCTGTTGGCAATAAACGCGGTGCCTGTGCCAATCACCGCATTGGAATTTTGGGTGACAGAAACCGTTCCTGATTTGTACCAGGGCATGGTGTGCATCCTATAAATGGGGTTATGCGGCTTGTTTTGCGAACACTGCCGGCAGGAAGAAAGCGAAGGGGTTCGATGCCGCAATGGTGATGGCGTAGAGCGTGTTGTTGGGGAAATCCCACCAGCAATAAAGATCGCGAGGGATTGCACTACCAGAGGTCATCGGCATGCCGAATGTGTTCAGCAACATGAACTCGTTCTCGGGGAAGTTGAACGGAACGCTGTAGAAGATTCGCGTCAGGCCCTGAGGGGTGGTGTCATAGCGAACATACGTCCAGTTCTGGAATGCTCGGGTAAACGTTGCGTTCGGAGTGCCTGAGTCAAAAAGCAGCTTGCCGGCGCCATCCCACAAGCGCATCCCGTATTGAGCAACAGGCTGGGCACCAAAGGCGGCAACAAAATAACGCCCATTCAGGCCGGCAACGCTGACGTCGTACGCCCTGACATAAAAGCCAGTCCAGTTACCCGCAGAGCCCAGAAGGCTCATCCGGCAAAGCCCCGCCACCCCATTGATAGTGTCCGGGCGCACGAATACGAGCGGAGGCTCTTGAGATGTGACTGGGCGTGCAAACGTGGTAATCGATCCAAGCCCAGACTCTTGGTTTGGTGCGTATCGCCCTGAAGCAATGACCATCAGCCGTGCAAACTCTGAATCCAAAGTCACGACGTTATTGTTGTTTGTGAACTGAACGCCGTAGCTCATCAGCTCCACCTCATTACTATCAAGCGCATGGTTCCGGACGATGTGGTGCTCGCCGCGTACGTCCGGGTGTAGTTGTAGACGCGGACGACTCCGTCGAGCATCTCGGTTTCGAACTGCATTTGAGTCTGGGGATAGGAACCGATTGGAACCACGATGGCCGTTCCGTTGCCAGGGCCTACACCGGGAACGGCGAAGTCCTGCGTTCCTTTGCTGGCTCCAAGCGCGAAGTTCACTTGCACTGAAAGCACGACGCGAATCGTGAATGAGTTCTCATCCAGCTGGAGCGCCCCATCGGCGCCCCATATCCTTATGCCGAAGCTCATGCGTTCAAGTTCCCCCACTGATAGCGCTTCACGCCGTTCTCATCGAACACCTTGCCGCCGTTGTTGTTGATGACCTGGCGAGCACCACCGCCCAGCGGGCTGTTCAACTCGAAGTTACCGGCCTTGTCGATGCGCCATCCCTGAACGCCGGCGATGTAGTTGTCCGACTGGATGAAGAAACCGATCTTGGCGTTTCCGATCGAGGCGTCCTGAATGAATGCCGAGTTCATGAACACCTGCCCGCCCTGCACTGCAAACGGCACTGCGATGGCGCCGCCGGCAATGGTGTTGACGATGGCGAAACGGTCAGCGCTGACCAGGAACTGGCTCTGCAAACCGGCACCGGTATTCTCGATGCCGAGGCCAATGCCCGCCGCGACGTACTGCCCATTCGCCGTGACCTGCATCTTCACCGACCACATCGTGCTCAGTTTGCCGGCCGTATCCGCGTAGGCTGTGGACGTCTGCTGAATGGCCGCCGAGTTTTGCCCCACGGAAACATTCAACTGCTCGATCTTCGTCGCTGTCGCCGATTCGTTGGTGGCCACCACCTCTTCCAGCTCGGTGATGTTCGCCGCGTTCTCGCCGATTTTGGCGTCGAAGGTTGTAATGCGCTTTGCCGTTGCTTCGTTCTCTGAAGCTCGAACCTTCGATTCGGAGGCGATCGCTGCGGTGTTGGTGTAGCTCTTGATCGCGTCCGCGAGATCGCCAGCACCGTCATCGTCTCGATAGGAAGCGCGAAGGGCTTCGAAGGCTGTGGCTTGAGCCGTGACCTCTCCGTCGAGTTCGATAATCTCAGTAGTGTTGGTTGCCACCTGCTGGGCAAGTCCGTTCGCAGTCTCAACGGTCTGCCCAACGTCGAGCCAGTAAAGCGGGTTCGGCGGTGGCATGTTGAGCGGCACCGGGCCGGTCGCCTGGTAGATCCGCTTACCCTGAACCACCAGGTCGTACTCTTCGTAGGTGGCTTCCGGGTCGTAGCCTTTCAGGCCGTCGAGCGCATCAATCTGCGCCTGAAGGCCCGGGATCTTGTCGATCTCGTCTCGCAGGTCCTGCCCCAGTTCCGTTTCGGTGATTTGCCCGGCGATCATCTCCAGAATGGCAGCAGCATCGGAGCTGGATTGCCCCTGCACACCAAGCCCGATCGGATACCACGGCCCGATGTTGCCGATCTTGTCGACGATGCGGCCCCAGAAATAGAAGGTCACGCCGGCGCGCAGGCCGAGCATGGAGAAATCGCTCTGCGGATAGGCCAGGTCTGTCAGCTTGGTCGCGGCCTTAAGATCGGTCGTCGGCCCGTACCAGATCTCCGTGCGCTGGCTGTCCTCGGCGCCAGCAGGGAATCCCCACTTGAGGTAGATGCCGAACAGCAGCGGCGTGGCAGTCAGGAACGCCAGCGCCGGGGGCAGCCCCTGCTTACCGCTGAGGTTGGTCAGGATCGAGTTGCGCCACGGCGACGTGATGTCGAAGGCGCTCACTGCGCGGACGCGAGCCACGTAGGCCCCGGCATAGATGCCGACCACGTCCACGTTGGTCATGCCGGTGCGTTGTAGATTGATCCAGTTGCCGCTGTCCTTGCGCCACTCCACGTCATAGCCGACGGCGCCATCCACGGCTGGCCAGCTGATGGTCATGGTGGCCACGGCCAGCCCCTGCACAACCGATGAAGTCGACGAAAGCGACACGCTCGCCGGCGCCGGCACAACGGTTATTGGAATAACGCTGATCGGGCGTTCTTCCAATCGTGCACCGGTGTCGATGAAAGCGAACTTGCTCGGTTCGAACTGGAGCGCGCTGATTTCGTAGTCGCCCTCGGTGGTGCGCTTGGTGCGCAGCACGCGATACAGTGGGATTGCCAGATCGTCCGCGTCGAGCGCCCATTGCAACTGCGCCACCGGAGACTCGCTGTAGGCTACCGTGACTGTCACCGCGCGCCCGTTCACGTTCTGCACTGTGCGACCTTCGGCGCGGCCGCCGGGGAGGTTGATGATCAGCCGGTCGCCGGCCTTGGCCTGGGTGTCGCGATCGAGGGTAATCACCCGCCCCGCCACCGCCGAGATCCGTCCGCCCACTTCCCGGCCAGCCAGCAGCGAATCCGCCACCGGGATGATGTGACCGGGCAGCGGGATTACACCCTCCATGCCAGTCTTGAACGAAACAGTGCGGTCTTGGTTGTTGCTGAGGATCGCCCACTTGCCACGGCGCTGGGCCTCGGAGGCACGAGTGCAGCCAATGGCGCTCAGCTCGGTCGGACGATCGCCATAGCGGCGTTGAAGATCAAGGTCAGCGAAGGGAATGACGTCGGTGTCGTAGTTGTTCGCCGGGTTGTCGTAGCTGACCAGCGCCCGGGTGTATCGCGTCTTCGCAGAGGCACTGCCGTAGGAGAACTTACCGTCGATCACGTTCGACCGGGTGAACACATAGTCGAAGTCCTGCGCGCGCGGCATGTCAGCCTGCATCACCAGTTGACCCTGAGCCCAGTACGTCATGCCCCGGTAAATCGCCGAGATGTCGCGCAGCAGCGACCAGGCATCAGCCTTGCCTTGCAAGTTCATGTCGCAAAGGAAGCGCGGCTCCTGGCCGCCCAGTCCGTTCGGCACCAGTTGGTCGCAGTATTGAGCGATGCGGTACAGCTCCCACTTGTCGACCATAAACGGCTTGATGCGCTTGCCAAGGCCGAAGCGGTCTTCGGTGCAGATGCCGTAGGTGATCCACGCCGGGTTATTGGTCCAGGCTGATTTCATCGAGCCATCCCACGTCCCGGTGTAGGTGCGCGCGATCGGGTCGTAGTTGCTCGGCACCATCCAGCGGCGCGCCTTGCACTTCACAGTGACGGCCGGGATGTTGGTGAACTGCTCGGCGTCGAATTCGATGTAGAGCAGAGCGGTATTCGGGTAGCGCAGCTTGGCGTCGATAACTTCGGTGTAACCGGCCACCAGCATGGTGTCGGCGATCTTGTTGGTGTTCTGGTTCGGGGTAAGGCGGCGCACGCGGATCTGCCAGCCAGTGGTGGCGTCCGGGAGATCGATGCGACGCGAGCGCTCGTAGCGCGTGGTGGTCTTGCCGTCGACAGCGTCCACCAGCACCTGCTGATAGGCTCCGCCGTCGGTGGCCACGTCAATTGCGTACTCAATTCGGTACCCGCCGACGTTGCCCTGGTCATCGGAGCGTTGCAGAGCCGGCCAGGCCAACCGCATGCGCACGGCGGAAAGCTGGGTGTTGGTGATCGAGCGCACCCACGGCGAATCGCTGCGCAGCTCAATGTTCAGCGACGTCTCGTTCTCAACCGAAGGAATGCCGGGGATGTACGTCTGATCCACCGAGCCCGGGCGCCAGTCCCACTTCACGTTCGGGAAATTGTAGTTGCCGCTGGCATCGCGGATCGGCGTGTTGTCCAAGTAGATGTCGTAATCGGTAGGGACGCTGTCGAACTCCCCCTCGCCCACGGCAATCAGCAGCTTGGCCAGGTTGGTCGAGCGCAGGCTGTCGCTGGCTTCGGTCGGCGACTTCGGCTTGCTGCTACCGCCCTTCTCGCCGTGGATATCGATCTGTGCTGCTGCGCCCATGCTTTCCTCCAGGCATAAAAAAACCGCCTCGCGGGCGGTGGGTGTGCTGCTGTCCTGATTACACTTTGTCTTCAGCCAGGATCGAGGCTGAGATGATCATCCCGCCCCACCGACGCTCGCCGATGCAGATCGGTACCGGGTTGCCGCTGGCCGTGGTGTTCTTGGCGCTGCCGAAGGCGTAGGACGGTGAGTTTTCGGGGGATGCGCTTTGCTTCAGGCCTGAGGCCTGCGGGCTGAGCATTTGGATCACGCCGCCGATCGCCATAGACGCGCCGGCCGCATACAAAAACGGCGATGCGGCTGCAAACGGAGTGAATGACAGTACATAGGCTGCGGCGATCATCACTGTGCCGATGATGGTCTGTAACCCGCCGGCACGCTTGCTGCCACCAATCACTGGAACAATGCGGATTTCCCGTGTACCGCCGAGATCGAATACCTCCATTCCGATGTTTGCGCGATTGCGGAAGATCGCAAACTTCAGTCCAAGGCGCTCCAGTCGTTTAATTTCCTCTGCGAAACCATCAATGGTCGCATTGAGCGCACGGAACACCTCCACGGCCGATCCGCAGTCGAGAAGGAATGGCTTGCTTCGAAAAAACTTCTTCGCAAGCGAGCCGGACAACATTACTTTCGTCATTGGCGTGCAGGTAATTGCTGAGCACATGCCATTCTCCAGGCAATAAAAAACCGCCCGGAGGCGGTCTGTTCAGAGAGTCGTGGGCAGTATGTCGATCTGCCCATCGCCTCCAGTGAAAATTCGGTATTTCTTGACTGCGCCGTCTTTCACGATCGCTTCCCGCTCCACTCGGGCCGCGCCCATGGAGCAGATTCCAGATCCGGTGTAAGCCGCACCGACTGAAACCGAATCAGGCGGTAGATAGAACGATGCTTTCTGGCCTGGGTCGAGCTTGGCGGCCTGCTTGCCATCGATGAAAACGGCCATTGAACAAAGGCTTCCAGTCTGCCCAGAGTCGCGGATCACTTGCAGCGTCCCATATACCCCAGATGGCTTGGACTGGTAGGCCGACAGCTGACTTGCCGGCGCCTGCTTGGCTTCATTGGAAAGCGTCGGCGAAGTCGCACACCCCGCCAACAGCGTTACCGCCAGCAACCCTACGAACAGTTTCATGCAGGCCACTCCTTTGCAAATAGGCATTGTAAGGTAGCACTGTCCGAACATCCAGCATGGATGAAAGCACAGTGGAAACACTGACAAGCACAATAGTAGCATCAAGCCATCAAATGATCTCATTACATCGTAAAGGAAGCGTTTAAACATGGATGGCTCTATACCTCCTACCGTATTTGTTGCTCTAGGCGTGATCACAGCAGCCCTTCTGACAGGAGTATTCTCCATAATGAACATGGTTAGCGCGAAAGAGAACAAAGTTTCTGAGTTCCGTCTCGCATGGATAGATGGACTTAGAGAGGAGATAGCCGAATACGCTTCGGCAGCACAAGAGCTTTCAAGAGCTTATAAGCCTGAGCGATTCAAGCCACACGCTACTCATACGGAAAAAGAATCACATGAGCTAAAAATCGAGTTTTTCAAAGAGACTCGTGAAGCATATGCGCGCGCTGTAGAAAACCTAACAAAAATACAGCTCCGGTTAAATCCGAAACATATAGCTGAAAATCCTGAAAGTTCTGAAGCGAAACTTATGGAAGCAGTGCAACGAGCCAGAAAAGTCGGAAATCGGGAATTTTCCGATGTGTTAAAAAACTGCAATGACATAAGAAATGCTGCCGCACCTCTTCTTAAAGGCACTTGGGACTCAGTCAAAAAAGGGGAGCCTGCTTATCGTCGATTCCGATGGTTTGCAATTCTACTTGTGACAGCAGGATTCATTGCCGTGATCGTATTCAGCTCGTATATCGGATACACCACTTACCAAGCGCACGAATTAAAGCAACGGAAACAGATGCTCATTCAGATCCTTGACGCAGAAAAAACATTGAAAGATGAGGTAAAAGCCCACCAAAAATAGAAAATCCCTGAAACATCCAATCTTAATGATACTCCCTTAATAAGGCTCCGTTTCGAACTTAGCTCAGACTGGAGCCAAGCCAAGTAATTATATTGCGCCCAGGCACCCGCTTCGAATCACGACTGAACCAAACTAGTAAACTCATGCAACCCCAAGAAATATCAACTTGAAGAGCGCGACCTCTTCAAACTATTAAAAGGACGTTCTTAAATGACACGTAAAAAATTCATATCTATACCAGAACATGAAAAAGCTGATTTTGATCAAGCGCAAAAAGAGGGATTAAAACGAACGTACGAAAGAGAGCATCCAGGCCTGTTAACCGCTATTACTTCATATAGCTTCGAATCCAAGGAAGGTAGCGTCTATAAAGGTGTGCAACGTTTCTTTTTTGAAAAACACACCACCGAAATTGACTTCTCTTACGACTCAATGGAGAAGACCTGGCGGGTGACAAGAGATTTCAATGACTGAATATCCCGGGGAACCGATGGCGTAAAATTAATCTGGTTTTATTCCACCACGGCCCGCCGAAGACAATGATCTCAGACGGCCTGCCGTACAGGTGGTGCAGCAGGAATGGCCCAGGCCCGAACGTCGCGGCATCCTCACCCGGCAAATTCGGATCAGCACCGAGGAAGATCCCGGCATGATTCGGGTGTGCCGTGCGCCCTACTTCCATCACGATCATGTCGCCACGCTGCGGCTGGTCGACGCGGTAGAAGCCGGCTGCCTCATAGTTCGCTTCGTACAGGCTGGTGTTGTCCTTGCTTTCCCACCAGCCATCGGCGCGCTTGAACGCCTCGAACTCCAGACCCCACTCGCGCTTGTACCAATCTGCGCAAACCTGCCAGCAATCCCAGGCACCATGGACGAATGGCCGCTTCAGCAGCGGCACTTCACCGGTGGGAACGATGGTGCGCAGGTCGCCTTCCGGCCAGCTCAGAATGTGCCAGGGCATCGCCGTCGCTTCGCACATCGCAAGGTCGCGCGGTGACGGCCTGCTGGTGGCGTCCGGATGTGAATGAATTACGCCGATTACTTCGCCTTCGTCTTCGGCCGCTGCGTACTGCTCAGGATCGATTCGAAACTCTTCGTTCGGCTCGGTCGAGACATTGGTGCAGGGGAAGTATTGTTGCTTGCGCCCGATCGCCAGCAGCAGCCCACAGCACTCTTTCGGGTACTCGGCCGCCGCGTGCGCCTGGATCGCATTCAAGATGTGCTTTCGCATGTCAGCTCCTTGCAATCAGGGATACAGCGGGGAAGCCGCCGAATGGCAGCGGGTTGCCTTCGCCGAAGCGCGGGATGCAGCCCTTGCCGAGCGTGGCGTCGCATTGGTCAAGTTCTGGGTTGTCGGTGATGACGCCGTCCTTCGTGACGTACGGGCCGATGTAGCCGCAGTTCGGCCCGCGATATCCACCGGTGAGGCACCAATGGCACAGCGTCGTGGCCTGCCGCCCGATCGACTCATTGCCCACGTCGCCCGGGCTGGCCAACTCCCAACTGACGTTTTCCCCGTCCTCGTTCGTTTTCTGGTCGATGTACCAGACCTCGATCGTCTCTTGTGTTGGGTCAGCCGTCGGGTTGCCGGCGGGGAAGTTCGCCGCGTCGAGGTAGCTGCCAAGCGTGTGGCGCATCGTCAGCTTGAACTCGAGCAGATCCTCGAATGCCAGACAGAGCGCAGTGATGCGCCCATTGACGTTGCCCACAGACAGGGTCGGTCGTACCGCCGTGCCGTCGCCGTTCGCCTCAATGCCGTCGATCTGCATTGGCCAGGCGCTGTACTCGTTGCCCTGCCAGTAGATGGCCTTCGCTGGCAGTTGGTCAGCATCGGCGCCAGCGGCGATCAACTCTGCCGGCGTATGCGGTATCGCGTGCCCGTGGAAGCGCAGAACGTCCGCGCCATACTCCGTGCCGTCCAATTCAAAGAGCAGCACTTCGCTGCCAGGCTCAAGCACCTGGATGTCACTGATCAGCGGCATGGTTGCCCCTTATGGATGGAATGCACGCTCGAACGTGGCAGTGAGTTTGAACACCCCACCGCCCATTGGCGTGGGAGCGGGATTTTTGCAAGTGAACAGCCCGAGCTCGCCGAGCGGCGTTGTCCAGAGAAACGCCTTTGCGCCAGCGTGCCGGTCGAGGAAGTCCATGATCTCCAGCACCTTGGCTTTCTGGCCGGCGCACGTAATCGGATAGGAGTCCTCTTTGTTGTTCGGTCCGTCGCCGACGTTCTGCGCGTAGCCGCCGCCGAATTTAGAGGTGCGCACCCGATAGGTGATTTCGGGTGTCTCACCGCGTTCGGTTGGCCAAGTGAATTTCTCGATGGCCATCAGGCCCTCCCATTTGCATTTCGGAAGCTCGTACCGCCAGCGCGCCAAGAATCAGCGACGGCCTTTTCCGCTACCGCCTGCATTTGCGATTGAAGGTTTTTCGAAAGCACTTGCTGGTCGATCTGCATGCCTTCAGAACCACGGTCCTCAGTTACTACCGTGACCGGCGCGTTGATGCTGATCGTAGTCCCAGAGCCGCCACCAGCAGCGAGAACACCGAGCTTGCCGCTGGAGGTCCGGGTCAGTGGCATGATCGCCTCCGGCCCTGCCTCCCCCATCACGCCCGTCCTGCCGCCGGCCATCCCGAAAGCTGTCGGCGTGCTGACGATGTTGTTGGTGAAGGCGCCGCCGTTGGCAAACATCTGCACACCCGACGACCAGGCACCGCCGAGCGCCTGAGGAAAGTAGCTGCCTGAGTATCCCGCCGAAGAAGCGCCGAGGTTCGACGACGTCGCACCGGCAGACCCAGCAGCCAGTCCATTGCCGCCCCCACCGCCAGTGAAGTAGCTGGTAGCCGCACCAACGAGACTGCTCAGCAGCGCCGAACTGGCCTGACGGGTCGCGATGCGCGCCATGTCCGCCAGAATCGACTTGGTGAAGTCAGCAAACGACAGCTTCCCGGTCATGGCGAAGTTGACGACTGCGTCTTCCATCGAGCTGAAGGCGTTACCGAACAGAGTTTTCGTCTGTCCGGCAATGTTGTTTGCCGAGTCCAGGTAATTGGCCCAGGCTGACGTCGCGCCCTTGGTCCAGTCCCCTTGAGCTTTCTCAACATCGGCGTAGTTCTGCCGGATCTGATCGGTTGCAGCCTTGTTCGCATCGGCGAGCGCTTGCGACTTGCGCGCGAATTCCTCCTCCGACATGTTGCGCGAAGGGTCAGATCGCTGGTTTTCGAGTTCCAGCGATTGCTGAGCAAACCGGTCTTGCTGGCTGTTTAGTTCGCCGTTTAGGGCGTTCTGCCGATCACCTTGGCCAACGCCAACTACCGCCCGCTGCCCTGCCAGTTCCAGTGCTTTCTGCTGCTGGCTCAAGGCCTGAACGTAGGAGGAAATCGCTCGTTCCTGTTTCGCCAACCTTCCGGTTTCGGTGGTAGCGAGCACTTCGAGCTGGCTGTCAGCTTCCTTTTGGGCCTTGACCATGGCGGCGCGAGCATCGGCAATTTTCTGGTCCAGCTGGATGCCTTGCGCGGCAGAGGTGGTCTTTTTGGCTTGCGCGGCTTCCATCGCGGAGATCTCCGCCTCATAAGCTGCGGTCACTTCGTCGCGCTCGTTGCCGATCAGCGCTTCACGCTTCAGGGCGTATTCGGCTTGAGAAACAAGTCCAGCCTTCTGCGCTGCGTCCAGTTCCTTCTGTGCGTTTTTGTATTCAGCGCTGATGGCTACCAAGTTGTTCTTGGCGTCGTTGAAGCTGGTCAGATCAACCTGGGCACCTGCCGTTTTCGCATCTTTGAACTGGTCGTTGATGTTCGCCAGGTTCTTGTCGATCGCCGCCTTATTCAGGCGAGGATCGTTCGGGGCGACCTTGCGGATGTCTTCAAGCTGACGCTTGTATTCCTTGATCGCCTCGGTGCGCTTCTGCTCGTTCGTCCATGCCGACTTGGTGAGAGCGTCGATCTTCGCCATCGACGAGACGGCATCGCCTTGGGCCTTCGCCTGCTCACCCTGCCACTTGGCGATATCGGCTTCTGCGGCCTGCTGGTCCTCCAGCATGTTGAGCCGATTTTGATAGAGGTCGATCATCTCCTGCTTGTTCTGGAACAGGCCTACGTCACCCGCCTGAGCGCCCGCCAAGTCACGGCGGGCTTGCTCGATATCAGCGCCGATATCGCTGCGCCCGATATTCTTTAATCCATCAGCAGCGCGAGCGACGGCGTTGTAGCCCCTCTCCCAAAAGCTCAGATTCTCGAGGATTCTCGGCGTGCGCTCGTTGATTGCATCGGCAAACGACTCAGTAGCCAGCTTCACGGCGCCGGCATGGTCGCCCTGCTTCTCCAGTGCCGTGATCTGCGAATAAACCGACGCAGTGAGATAGTGGTACTGCTCATTCAGTGCGGCAGATGCCTTGACCGGGTCGTCGGCGAGCTTGGCGAACTCCGCGACAGTCTCACTCACGGCTTTGCCGGTCGCTTCCTGCATCGACACCGCGGCTTGAGTGATGCCCGTAAAGCTCTCGCCAGCAATCTTTCCATTACCGGCCAGCAGCGCTAGAACCTCAGCGGCTTGCCCAGTTGTGCCGACAGTATTGCTCACCTGGCGCGCCATATCGCCGAGCTGTCCAGCACTCACACCGGCGTAATTGCCGGTGAGGATTAGCGATTTGTTGTAGCTGTCTTGCTCTTCGCTCCCCTTGTAAAAAGCGTATGCCAGCCCACCCATCGCGGCACTGGCCAGCGCCAGCGGGCCGAGAATCGCCAGCAAGCCCGCCGCGCCCTCACCCGCCCCGGCGCCCAACTGAGCAACAGCACGAACGCCGCTTCCCCAGTCGCCCGACGAGAGCGCATTCCCCAGCTGCACCACGTTTTCCTGCGCCTGGCGCGAGCCGAGCCGCAACTTTTCGAAGCCGGTCGCAGTTTTGTTGAGCTTGTCGTAGTCCTTGTCGATCTTGCCCAGGGCGGTGTTGTACTCGTCCTGGCTGATCCGGCCGGCATCCAAGTGTTTGCCCAGTTGCTCGATCTGAGTATCCAGCTTCGCCAGTGCAGCGCGGGCCGGGTCAATGGCGCCCAGCAGGCTATTCAGGGCCTTCTGCTCATCCATTGTCGACTTGGCCAGCGCCACCTGCTGCTTATCGAGCTGCGCAGAAATCTTGGCGGCCTCAGCCTCGCCATAAGCGCCGGTCTTGGTCAGCTTCGCCAATGCTTCCCGCTGTTTTGCGAGATCCTGCGTGGTCTTGGCGTTGGTAGAGAGCGATTTCTCCAGCGCCTGCATTTCGTTCATCAACGAAACGGCAGACTGCTCGGCGCGGCCGCCGGCCTTCGCCATTTCATCCAGGCTGGTTTTGGCCTGAATAGCGTCGGCCGAGTCGATCTTGACGCCGAGTTCTGCAATGTTCATCGACTCACCTTGAATAGATGCCCGCGTTTACGGGCTGTTTTCCCTTTCCTCTGCCATGACGCGCAGGGCTTCGCCTTCCAGCACCTGAAGGTCTGGGAAGATTTCAGCGAGTTTCTTTTTCTTGATGCCGAGGAAACCGGCCACGTCGCGGATGCTGCTGTAGTCGAGACCAATTGCGCCGCCGGCGCCGACACGCCACTGAGTGGACATCCTGTTGAACAGGAGGAAAGCAGGCCAAAGGCACGGCCAAACTTCGAATTCCTCTTCGATGTCCTCAGCGTCCAACCCGAATGCGGCAAGTTGCTCCGCATTCAGAGGAGGCTCATACATGGCGCGGGCGGCGCGAATCAGTTTCCCGTACGGGCCTTGGCGTAGGCCGCTTGGTAGGCATTTACCACGGCCTCGGTTGCACCGTGGCAAGACGTCACCAGCTCCTTGATGCCCTCGTCGTCGAACTTGTCATCGAACTCCCAGCCAACAACCAGATCCTTGATCTGCTGAACTTGATTTTCAGTGTCGACCGCAACGATCTGCGACATCGTAGGCTTGTCGCCGAACTGGTCGAGGCTTTGCTTTTGTCGCTGATTCCATCCATCGAACAGCGCGGCAAGTTCGATGCGGTCTCGATATTTGAAGGTGAATTCCACCTTCACTGGGTCTTGGCCAACTACCGGGACCATCACCGCACCGGTGAAAGTTGGCGCTTGCGCAATCTTGAACTTCGCCATGATCAGGCCCCGCCGCCAGCAGCAACCGGCGCGCGATACGCGGTGATTTCAGCGTTGATGGTAAAGCCAAAGGAAACGGCCGCACCTTCGTTGCGCACCAGCGTTGGGGTTTTGTTGAAGGACGCATAACCGGCGTAATAGATCGTTTTGCCGTTGGGCAGCGACATACGCAAGATGCGCACTTCTTTCTCTCGATCAGCCTTATCAAGCTCTTCGTACCAGGCCAGGCTGTCATCGTCAGCCAGTTGGAAAGCGAATGCCTGAGCATTCTTGGTGGTAGGGATTTGTTTGTCGCGGCGCGCTTCGAGTGGTGCGTAAGTCCAGTATTGCTGCTCACCGCCGGACATGGAGTTGCCGATCACCTGGTTGACCGCTACCCAGCCGGTCACTTTCTTCGCGGTACCGCCACTGATGCCATCGGGAAAGAAGGCAACGTTGGACGTGTCGATGCCTTCCAGGGTGAATGCGCCCGCCGCCGCGTTGGATACACGAACGGCGCGCTCGTTGATGTCCTCCCAACCGGAGGTGATCAGAAGGATGTCGCCATTGGCAAAGCCGTTTGCGGCACTGGTAGCGACACCCGGATTCGCGTTGCTGATCGCAGAAATCATTTTCGCGGCGGCGAATCCGCTGGAAATGGAAAGCGTCGCCCCGTTGGGGAAATAAACAGACATGGGTTTTCCTCTTTGCAGAAATGACGAAACCCGCTCAGAGGCGGGTTCAGGATTTGCCCAACGGGCGGGTTAGGGCGTGGTGTCGGACCGGTATGAGAACGACAGCGGGACGGCGTAGGTTGAGTCGCCAGTGATGCCTGGGCCGACGTCTACAGGTGTCATGGGCGTAACTACGAAACCGTTCTTCACGTCGCGCACATAAAGCGGAAATAACGTGATGATCTCGGCGGCAATAGGGTTGGTTTTTGCCTTACCGGTGCCGGCCGGGCAAATAATGCTCACCTGAAACACACCGGTATACAGTCGGTGGTCGCCGCCGAGCGTGTTGCTCGC
This sequence comes from Pseudomonas sp. RG1, assembly GCF_025910115.1. Classification (NCBI taxonomy): domain Bacteria; kingdom Pseudomonadati; phylum Pseudomonadota; class Gammaproteobacteria; order Pseudomonadales; family Pseudomonadaceae; genus Pseudomonas; species Pseudomonas sp. RG1. Next base: position 52,215 of record NZ_JAPCIK010000020.1, on the reverse strand, counting down.
CGTGTCGCCCGGAATGGTGAACGCCCGCAGGTAAGTCTCGCCCGCTGTGGGTGTGTAGGGCATGTTCTCAAAAACGATTTTCAGCTTCTCCGGCCTGGCATTGTTCCAGGCGATCAGCTTTGCCTCGTAGATCGAGGCGATGATGGCGTGACTCATACCTGGTTGTTCCTGATGGCCTCCAACACGATTTGCTGGAAGCGAGCCACGGTTACCCGAACCATGCCTCCGGGCGCCTGGGTCGAATGGCCGAACTCCAGCGGAATCGCATAGGGCAAGTTGTTGATGATGTAGGCCATTTGGCCAGCAGTGAAATCGCTCATTGCCGCGACCAGCGCGGCCGTGGTTTCGGCGCCGCTCGGGTCCACCTCGTCAAAGGTGACGTTTTCCACTACGCCGAGCGAGATGTGCCAGTTCGCACGGAACCGGCCGCCGACGTAGCCTTCTGGCGCCTTGATGTCCATGCCGTCGTTGAGCTTGTGGCCCTTCTTCAGTCTGCCGCCCTTGGTGATGTTGGCCTGATCGCTGCGCAGCGCGCTGTTGTGATCGTCGACGGCCTTGTTGTACTGAGTCGCTACAGCGTTCTGCGCCCAGATCTCCGGGTTACCCACTGGAGACATGCGGATCAGGCTGCTGCCGACCTCGATGATGATCTCGCGCACACTGGCGTCGATGGCTTCGCTAGTCTGGGCCGCGAACTCGGCGAGACTCAGCGCGAAGCTGCCGGATTGACCGGCGCCCGCCCGGTTCACGACCTCACCTGCAATTCGTAAAGAATCGGCGTGCCCGCCGGGTTGACTTCTTTCAAGGGAGGGACGATTGACCAGGTACGACCTTGAACAACGACCTTGTTAAGTAACTCAGGCCCCCACTTCAGCCCCTGCGCTGCGATCTTGAGCTTCTTGTCGCCCTGATTGATGAGGCTGTTGTTCTGGAATTCCTGACCGGTGAAGTCGAGCAGGATGCCTTGGGCGGTCTGTTCAATGGTGGCGCCCGGCCTATCGCCACCGGTCTCAGGGTCGTACTCGCCCGGCGTCGTCTTGCTGATGGTCACCGGCTGGCCGAACTCTGTGATCATCTCCAGAGCCATTGCAGCCATCTCGTCGTAGAATGCCACTTTTAAATCTCCAAGGATGGCCATGACAAACGTACAGAAGGCGCAGCTACTAAGATATTTCGCGGAAGAGCTAGCTCACATTCCCGAACACGCTACAGTAGACCTAGTGAACGCACGATCAAAACTGAGGAAAATGGTCGACCATTGCCTAGCAGGTACGAATGCGTTCCCTTACCTTAAGAAAGTGAAACGGCAATGGATACGGAATGCTTTTGACTATGCCGAATTCGACGAACTGGCGGATCACATCGCCGGAGATACTCAGAGTCTCTCTAACTTTCCGGCTTTTTTTGATGTGAATAATCACAAAGGCTGGCGAAAAATCTAGCTTTAGGCCCTTACAGCAAATAGTCCGCGCTTTTGCAGGTAGTCAGCAAACTGCGTAGCGCTCGGGCGATCTGGCGCCGCGGGCATCAGTCGGCCGCTGGTGTTCGGGATCGTCGCGTACTCACGAGTTACCGCGCCCTCGACACGCTCCAGCGTAACGGCGCCTTTGCGCTTCTCGATTGGGTCGACGTCATCAGTGTGGATCTCAGCGGCCAAAGCCATCTGGCCGTACTGGATCCGCGCCGGCAGGTAGTTGTCTGGCTTGATTTCGTAATCCAGTTCGACGCCGCGGCGCGGCCAGGACAGGGCCTGTTCGCTGTTGGACTTTCGCCCTTTCCACGTCATGCCATCCATTGCCAGCGCGGACCGGCGCAGCAGCGCTTCCTGTGCTGGCACTTCCGCCGGGATGGTCACGCCGAATTTCACGGCGTACATGGCCAGATCTTCGGCAGATGCGTAGCTTTCGGCGTCAGGCTTGCCGGTACCGTCCTCGATGATGAGAGTCATGAATCAGCTCGCTATGGTGTGCTGGATCGGGCGCCGCGTTGTCAGCGCCCGGATGGTTACGCCTGATGTAGATCAGCAACAGCCTTTTCCAACGATTCTACCGAAGCATTCGCTCGATACGGCACATTGGCGGCGTCGAGCTTCGCTTTGAGACCAGCGATCTTCTCGGCATTGTCCACCGGCTCCGCTGCTGCGTTGAGGCGTGCAACTTCGCGACGTAGCGATTCAACCTCGCCCGCCAAGTTATCGCGTTCACCCGTGAGGGTTTCGAAACCTTCGTGAATGGCTTTCAGCGCACCGAACAAGCGGATCGGCAGTTCGCCCGCGCCCGGGTGTTCCAGCTCCGATTGACCCTCAGCGGCTTCGATCAGTCGCTGGATGCCGTCGCGCTCGGCGCGTAGCGTGACGTTGTCCTGTTCCAGGCTGGCAATGGCATCAGCATCACCCAAATTAACCGACTCGCTGATCAAAGGCTTCAACACCGAGACCTCGATGCCCTGCGCCTCATAGGCGTCGACCACCTTCGGCCAGTCGCCAATCACGACCGCATGGGTCACACCCGCCTCAGGCCGATCAAAGTGCGCTGGATTGCGGTAACGCTTTTCCGGATCGAAGTCCGAGTTCTGAGTGGAGTAAACCAGTTCCATAAAAGTCTCCGTAGCGGCCATCGCTGGCCGCTGTCAGGGCCAGTATCAGCCGCCGGCTGGTGGCGTGGTTGTCAGGGTGATCAGCACACCAGCAGTCACCTTGTTGCTGTTGGAATGCTTGACCCAGTTCGCAGCCGAACCCACAGCGGCAAGCGTAGGGTTCGCGCCGCCCGCGGTTTCCTTCCAGCTGTAGCCGAGAACATCGATGTTGACGGTGCCTTCTGCGCGGTAGCCGATGCCGAGGTTCTCTTCGTCGTTCACCGCATACGAACGGAAACCGGGCGCCTGAGACTCAGTGATCACCACGGCATTTGGCAGCAGGCCGAAGATCACATCAGCCGGCGCGGTGTCGGTCACCAGCACCGGCTTGCCGAGAGTGCCTGGCAAGCCGCCGTAGATGACGACACCCGCTTCTTCGTAGACTTTGTTCGCAATCGCCTCGTCGACGATGTCGAAGTAAGCACTGGAGTGCATGACCCACAGCGCGATACGACCGAACTTGTCGCCGAACTTGCGCATACCACGGGTCAGGGTCTTCTTGCCGTCGGTCTCGATGTTGGCAGTAACCACCATTTCAGCGTTGGAGCTGATCGAAGCGCGCAGCGCAGCAGTGGCGTACTGGATGAAACCTTCCAGAGTGGCGTCAGCAACGTCGGCACCGATGATCTGGGAGAACTCGTCGACCGGACGGCCGCGGCGCTTGAAAGCTTCTTCGGTGGTCTGGTATGGGCCGTACTTCCATGGCGCCTTGACGCCGACGGCCTCACCGGCGCCGATCTTCTTCGCGGTCACTTTACCGGTGGAGTTGACGTCACGATGCTCCAGCGAGCCGCCGATCTTGTAGAACGAGCGCTTGCGGAAATCGCCTTCGATCAGCTCGTTGTCGAGCACGATCGCGCCGTTGGACGATGCGTTGAACACGTCGAGGTTGTCCTGGACTCGCTCCAGGTATGCGGTTTGCGCCTCATCGTTGTAGATGATCAGGTCGCTGTTAACAGTCGTTGCCATGGGTGAATCCCCTTACTTGGGCAATTGCAGATATGCGGTTTGGCCGTGCTTGCGCTGGTAGTCGCGCTTTTGCTCGGCAGTCATTTCGGAGCGCTTGAATGCAGCCTGGCCGCCACCCCCGCCCGGGGCTTGTGTTCCTGAAGCCCTTGGCCACAGATGAGGTGCGCTTTCGCGCAGAGATTCCGCCCATTCGAGCGGAGTCAGAGGGGTCTTGCCGTCTTTGCCGAGGATGACCTGGCCGGATTCATCAACGGCGACCGCTTCGCCCTCTTCATTCAGCGAGAACACGCCTTTGGCGCGCAGGATGATGTCGTCGGTTGCTTCGGGAAGTGCGCCGGCCTTGAGTGCAGCGCCGCGTACCGAATCGCCCAGGACTTTGCCCTGGAACTTGGCGGCGAATGCTTCGGCCTTCTCGGCCCGCGCGGTGAGCGCCTTCAACTGCTTATCGTTGTCGGCGCGCAAGCGCTCGGTGCGACGATTGAACACCTCGTCCACCTTGCCCTCAGTCAGCAGCTTGGTTTCCTCGTCTTGGCCGGCCCGGCTGAGCAAACCTTTTACGGCGTCGATGTCGATACCCTCGAACTGCGTTTCGAACTGGGTCAGCTTGCCGGTGGTGTCTTTCAGTTTGCCCAGCAGCTCCGTGTTCTTGGTTTTCAAACCCGAAACGGAGGCTTCAACGGCAGTCGCGATAGCAGCCTTGATTGCGGGATTGTCCAGGTCGATTTCGTTTTCTTCTGCCACGTTGATGCACCCCTTGGGTATGTGTCGCCCGCTTTGCAGGCGTAAAAAAACCGCCGAGGCGGTGGGAATTTGAAAACTGGCCGTTAGGCTGTATGAGCTGCCTTAGAGAGCAGACCTTTTTAGCAATGGGAAAAAAAATGAGACGTGTATTTCGTATCAATGCAAGCAACGCCGCTAATGAAAAAATCCGAGCCTTTGAAGTTATATATGCGGCAGTTATCACGGGTTTGGTCGCAGCCGCCGGAGCAGGGCTTACGTGGTTTGCCAGTCACGAATCAACTAAGCAGGCCGTAGCTCAGAGCTGTATCCAAAGAATCGACAATCAAGAAATGAAAATCCGAGAAAAAACCGAAGCCTTTTTGGGAAACATTGCAGATCTCATAAGTCGTGGGTCTAACAAGAAGCTGTCATTTGACGAGTCGAGACCTGACGCAGAAAAAGTGATTCGCTCGGGATTTGAGCTAATCGCATATGCTCCGCCGGACATGGCCCATTCAGCTCTAAAGGTGACAATTGCGGTAAAAGCAATGCTTGATGTGGAAAGCAAAGCAGATGTCGATTTGGTCGCACTGCAAAGCAAAAATGCCATGACCGAATGGCCGAATCAGTTCTTCAAGCTCATGGACAACTTCCGTGACCAGAAGGCCAAATGCCAAGAGTGAAACACTCATAAAAGTGACGCTTTTTGGAATGCCAAAGGCTCCAGAATCTTCATCTGCGCTAGCGTCAGCGGGGCGAAGTTGCGATCCAGTTGCAACTCCGCGAAGCGTTCGACGCTCAGTCCGCCCTCGCGAAAAAGCTTCGCCCGCACCGGTCCGATTGCCACATCCTGAAACGACGTTGGCTGTTGCTGAAGCCAATGGTAATAGTCGAGACTCGCACTGACCTGCCCTGCTCCATCTGCGCCCACGGAAGCCCGGGTAGAGCCCTTGGCGAACATCTCGCTGAGCTTAGTCAGCAAGATAAACGTGGTGCGGCAATTCGGGTGAAACGGTGGCCGCGGGCCTGAGTCGACCGGAAACCGTCGCTTATCCATCGATCGACACTGCTGGCTGGTCTTGCTGTCCAGTGTTGCGACCATCTCAACCTCGGACACAATGTCCATGTTGGCCTTGGCCACCTCCATGCGCGCCTGAGACGACACATGCTGAATTGCAGTGTGCACAACCGTGCTGGCATTGCGGTTGGTGGTGGCGAGGATTCCATCTTTATAACCCGCCGCTTTGGTGCCGCGAATGTTGCGGATGATTTGGAAGTTCGTTTGCCCTTCGAAGAATCCCTGTCGGATCGTACCGGTGACGCGATCGCGCTCAGCACTTGTCCATCCCTTAATGAACGACTTGAGCAGCTTGCCGCCGCCGGTGCCGCGCACACTGAGGGGGTTGGTGAGCACCGCTGTGCGGATGGCTGCCGCCGTCGGCGCCACCACATCCAACGAGACACCAACCGGCGCTGACCGGACCAGGCTCGACGCTTCAAACTCAGCCTCGTAATTGGCGATGTCGATTAGGTCGAGGTTTAGCTGCGCGCTGTAGCGGTCGAAGATGCCCAGCAGCAGACTGTCGACCTCGTTCAGCAGCGCCTCAAGACGCTTCACGTTGTGATCGGTCAGATCTGACTGCGTGAGCCTGTCGCGAATAGAGCGGTCGATCTCCTTCAGGAAGGGGGCGAACTTTCCGACCTCCCCGGCCTTCAGCTTCTCGAGGAAAACGGCGTGCCGGATCGTCGCGTCAAAGATTGCTTGGTTTGCCGCCATCTTCTTTGTCCTCGTCGTCCAAGCCCAGGCCGTCGCCCTGCTCTGCCAGCTCGCCATCGATCTGTTGGTCTGTGCGTTCAGGCGCGATTAGGCCCAACTTGCGCAGGTACGCCCGAAGGTCCGCTTTGGCGAAGCCGCCGTTCTGCCAGAGTCCAACCAACGCGGTGATCATTTGCGGATCTGCCGTCAGTTCCACGAACTCCTGATTGATCTGATAGGCAACCTTCGCGTCGTCGAAGCCCATGTAAGTGCAGCACCACATGATCGCCCGGGTATAGGCCTCACTGACATTGGCCACGCAGCCAGCGAGCACTGAAGTCGATGCTGACTGATCACCACGGGCTTCGGTCGCCGTCTTGGACGAGAGAGAAGCCACGACCATCCGTGCGCCGAGCTCGATCATCATCTGGTTCTTGTCGGCCATTGCCTCCTTCACCAGCGTGTTCGGCAGTGGCTGGGCATAGCCGAACTGTCCGCCGGCAGGCAGCATCATCGGAGCGCGGGAGCCGACATAAACGCCGTTCTTCTCCATCCAGTCGCGCCACTGTTCATCCAATCCGGAAATCCAAGGCTGAGCTTGGCCACACCAGAAGACGCTGTCTTCGTAGTCGGCACTGTTCCGGTAATGACCCAGGTTGATCATGGCGATGTCGTAGAGCGGTGACTCGTCAATGCTCGGATCGTTGTTCTGCGCGCCGACGAAGGTGAACGGGATCTCCTTCAGGCGGCCGGCGGCGCCGGTGGGTTTAAACTCCTGAACAACGGCCAGCGGCCCGCCACCTTTTGGCCCGGATCGGCGCCAAACACGGCAGACAAAGCCCTCATCCTCGAGAGCCAATTCGCGATACTGCTCGATTACCTTGAAGCCGAATCCATCTTCGATTTCCGGCGACTCGCGCAGCACCACAAGGGTCAGCACGCTGTGACCGTTCACCATGCCGGTACGCCAATTGATGATCTCCTCGGCGCAGTAGGTGAGGATCACAGCATGCCCGCCGATGCCGTCGTCTTGGTGGTAGTCGACATACAGGCCGTGCCGACCAGCCTCAAGCACCTTTTCCAGCGTGCCTTGCGAGTGCTGGTAGATGCTCACGCCGGAGCCGTTGGCATTGTCCTGCAAATACTCCAGTTTCTTATAAACAACCAGAGTCGGGTCTTTGTGAAACGCCAAACCGAGTAAGCCGTTTCGCGTGTGACCGGTAGCATTCTTGAACACCGCCCGCTCGCGATAAGCCTTGTTGCGATCAACGTTCTCCGGCGATTTATCGTGAGCATTGATGTAAGGCAGTCGGTCGACAACCCGGTGCTGGCCAGCGCAAACGTCGCGAACGGTCGACCAGCGATCCAGTGCTTCGATGTAATCCGCCCGCTTGAAGGAGACGTCGTTGCTCATCGGGCGTATCCCATTTTGATGGCGGTGACCGGTTTGATAATCGGGTACTCGCGGTGAATGAAGTAACCGCCGCCGTCGTTGGCGTGGTCGTTGCCTTGGCTCTTGTCTGGCTCGCCGTTCGGCGCCCAGATCTGCTGTTCCAGGCCATCGGCGTAGGTCGGGCATGTAAACGGGTTCACGAGGTAACGCCGCTCGCCCTGCGCGTTGCAGAACATGGCGTTCATGGCGTTGATCCGATCCTTCACCGGCGGGTTCGCCGCCGGCGCGATGACTGTGAAGCCAGCCTGCTTGAGCATGGCGATATCGGTGAGGCTGGCATTGACCGACTTGCGCGAATCGCCGGAGGCGTCCGGGTAGATCCGGATCTCGCAGGTCTTCTTGTAGTCGTTGCCAGTGTGCTCCCAGTACCTTTCTTTGATTCGACGAATCATGTCCGGCGTGTCGTAGCCATCCATCAACTCGTCCACGGCGCGCGGCAGCCCCTGATCACGTTTGACGTGGGTGATCGCCGCCATCTTGCCGACGTTGAAGTCCATGCCGATGAACAGCGGCTCGCCGGGCTGTACAGTGTCGAAGCACTGGTTCAGCTTGCGGTCGTAGGCGTGGTAGATCGATCCAGACGTCAGGTTGACGAACTGGCCGTTCAGGTACGCGCGGATCAATTGCTCGGGGTACGACTCCATCAGCGAGGCGATGTAGTCGTCAGGCAGGTTCAGCTCGTTGTCGAAAGTGCTGGCCTGAATCAGTCCATACATTTCCTTCAGCGCCGGCTTGTCGCGCAGCTGCTTGACGAACTGGAGAAAGACGAACTTGAAGCCTTCCGGCGTCGTGGTCACGTCCACGCCGTTTTTAAGCCCGGGCAGGTTGTAACGCATCCGGGCAATGATCTTGCGCCAGGCCTGCTGCGCCTTGATCGAGGTCAACACATCCAGTTCGTCGACCAGCGCGTGACCGATCTTGAAGCCGACGATGGTTTGCGGCTTCTCCATCGACCGGCAAATCACAGTGCCGCGATACTGCCGGCCGCTGTAGATGTGAACCTCATGGTTCGCCTGGTTGATCTTGGTCTTCAGCCCCCAGTCGTAGGCCACCTCCTCCATCGTGGGATAGAAAATGTCGCGGATCTGCGGATAGGTCGGAGCGAAGTAACCAGCGTTGACGCCGGGCCACTCCATGAAGTGCTTGCTGAGCGCCGAGCATCCGACCCAGGTCTTCCCGGAGCCGAAGCCAGCAACGAATGCGCGAAACTTGTGGGGCAAGAGGAGGAACTGCGACTGCGGAACGTTAAGGCTCGGCATTCGGCTTCCTCGCGTCCACTACGTCGACCTGAATACGCGTCGGGATTGCCGGCTCATCGTCTGGCTCGTCCTTCCGGTTGCGATTGACGTAGACGTCGCCGACTTCCTTAGCAGCCTGCTCGAGGATCTGCATGGCAAGACCGATGTTCTTCATCGTCTCGGCCCGCTCGACAAAACGGTTCATGGCCCGGAGCCGGAACGCTCGGTTGGCGATCGGGATCTCTGCGGTCTCTTCACGAAAGCGCTTGCGGGCATCTTCAAACATCGTTACCCAGCGCTTGGCGAGGCCTTTCCCTGATGTCTTCGTGGGATCGTGAGTCTCCACCTGCTGGCGAGTCACCGAGATCCCGTATTCCTTTTGGACGGCTTCAACAACCTGTGAAGGCGTGTCGAAGCACGCCAAGGCCTGAACGATAAAGGCCTTCACGTCGTTTTGAAGGGCTGCCATAGATTTTCATCCGTCCAGAGCCTGTCCAGAATCAGGCCGACTTGAGCAGACAGGTTCCGCAGGCCCTCGATATATTCATTTTCCCCACCTCGGCAGGATTGTTTGCAGCGTCCACCAGCTCTTGAACTTGAGGGCTTGCCCCATACCGACGCACTACACCGACGAACTCTTCAACGTCGTGTCCGCGCATCTCAAGTTTGGGCAAACCTTCCTGGGTGAACTTGGGTGCGCCGTACTGATCTTTGGCCTGAGCGAGGTGATAGAGCTCATGCTCGACTAGTGCGCAGAAGTCAGCGTCCGAGCATTGGGCGCAGTAATCGGCGGCCAGGGTGATGATGTAGGCCGGCACGTCGCCGAACCAATCCAGCATCTGCTGTTCCATGCGAGCCTTCTGCCACCCACCGGCGCGAAACGCTACCTGTTCGGCTTGGCCAACAACCGTGCGCCCTTTCTTCGTGAAGGCTGCAGACGCCCACATGATTCTCACGTCTGCATCGATCAGATGGGCGTGGTCTGGGTTGTGGATTCTGCCGGTGTCGTCCAGGATTTCCTTTTGCAGCCAGTCCCAAACCTCTGGGGCAGGAGTTAGTCGGATGCCAAATTCGCAAAGACCGGACAAACCTAGAAGTGATGCTGATGGATGCGGTCTGCCCATTGTTTTTTCTCTCATAAAATCAGAGCAGCGAGCGTCATTTCAGGTGGACAATCTGGCCGCTCCCAGCTTGTAGACGTAGATCAGCAGAGAGTAGTGTTGCTCGTTTATGTCACGGGAAAAAGAGTGAACAGCACTACAAAATGGATAATCAGTACGGTTGTAGGGGTCGTAGTTGGAAGTGGAGGCGGCGCATTTGCTTTCCTTCAATATTCGTCGCAGCAATCGCGAGAGATAGGTCGCATTGAGGCTGAGAACAGTTATTTGAGGGATCAAATCGCTCAACTCAAACAAGAAAAAGAAAAGCTCATCGTCGATTTGAAAGATTGGGATTCGGCGTACCGTAAAATTGGCATAGAGTTTTCGAATGCCAGATCAAGGCTAGCTGCTTTGCAAAACGATGAATGTGAAACTATCTGGCTGGAGGTCCTAAGCCTAGAAAACACTGCAAGTAGAGCCGATATCATGGAGTCTAGTTCGGAGCGCAAGCAGGAAATACAGAATCAGATTTCAGAAACTAAAAAAACCCATCAGGTTTGCCTTTCTTCCCGAAAATAAAGCTCGAAGCAGGAGTTTCACCAATGAGGGTCAGGTTTGAAGTACATATGGATAACGGCGTCAAAAACGGAAAATGGACAGGAAAGGTCGTGTACGCCGTTGTAGATATGCAAGATCGCAGTGCACCCAAAACCGTTCTTTCCCACGAAACCGAAGAGGCAGCCCGGCTACATTGTGAGCGCCTTAATAGTACCGTTAGCTAGGTGCCCAGCGAGCGACGCTAAAATGTCGTGACACAATTTGCACTCTCGCGAAACGTGTCGCGACCTACTTGCTCTTCTGTGCAGCAGCGTATGCAGCCTCACACGCAAAGCCAGCTATTCGGCTTCGATCAAGCGCTTCTGCCAGTCTTCCCGCCTCTTCGTCAGCGCTTCTACGCAGGTCGGCGAGCAGAACGGCAAGGTCGGCTCTTGCCTGGCTTCCGCTGGCAACCTCGGCAGCACAAGACTTTCGCTTGGCGAGGAGATCGGTGATTTGCTGCTGCAGGCTGCGAGCCCGGTTATCAGCAACAACAACGGCGGCCGAAACATGTTCAGTCTTGGCTTTCGCATCGTCGGAGACTCGGTTGATGTCATTGGTGATCTCGCGCTGAATGCGGAGCGTGTTGGTGAGCGAATCCACCCGGGCGTTGGCGGTATCGAACTGGGCGGTAATTGCTGCTCGATCGTCCTTCACGCTATCCAGTCGCAGTGACAGATAACCGACGGCTGCGAGCGCTGCCAGCACCACCCACAACCATGCAGGGACCAACTTCAGCAAGGCGCTCATGGCGTCTGCCGTTCGACGGCTTCGTTGACCTTCTCCGCCGCCTTGCTCGCGGTGTCAGCGGCCTGGACGACTGAGTGCGAGGCCTCTTGCACCTTCACTGCGGCGTCTTGTGTCTTCTCGGCGAGGCTATTCAGCCGGACGTCACGCTTACCCAGTGCAGCGTCATAAGCGCGGCGCACTTCGGTGAGCTGCTTGGTGTGCTCACTGCTTGCGGACCAGACGCCGGCTTGGTAGCCGAGAATCAGGCCGCCGGCGAGCAGCAGCGCGGCGATCACCCACACCTCTGCCCGACGCCACCAGCGGCGAGCAATGAATTCCATAGCGCATCTGTCCATCAGTTGATGCCTCCCAGCTTGGTACGCAGGCGGGCGATCTCTTCGCTCTGCGAGGTAACCGTTGCGGTGAGCTGTGCGACTTGGCTTGTGAGGGCTTCGATCTTCCCCTCCATCCGGCCTACCGCTGCGGCAAGCTCGTTGCGTTCTTTGGCGAACTGGTCAGCGCGGGCTTCAGCTTCCTTCCGTGCAACACGCTCGGAGTCCAGAAGCTCATTCAGCCGGCGAAGCGTGAAGATGTCGGCGTTATCCATCGCCCTGTCAGCAGCATCCTTCGAGAGGAATTTACGCAGCCAAAGGAAGGCTGCCAGCAACACGGTTCCGGTACCGCCCAGCCAGGTAGCTGTGCCTGGGCCGAGATCGGTCGGGTCCATTGGAAACTCCAAAAAAAAGCCCGCGTAAGCGGGCGATGGTGTTGTTTAAATTTATTCTGAAGGTACGTGACAGTCAGTGCACCGCTCTAGTCATTTTCCAACTGATGGCCTCCAGAGGGGCGCGACCTTTAGTGGCCCGATCTTCTGATAGCTGAGGTCAGACAACGTTTTAATGTCTTTTATCGAAAACGTATGACCGATATTGCCGTCCTTCAGTTGTGCCGTGAGCGCCTTATCGCCGTAGAAACCAAGCACTACCTCGCCCTTAACGCACCAGTAATAAGTTTCCAGCTCCGCAGCCTTCGCCCCATAAGCAGAGACCATCCAACCCAATACACCGGCGATCACAATGACGAATGGCGTCACGCGCGCGATTCGCCAAAACTTCTCATCACGGGTTTCCAGAGGTTTTACCGCGTCTTCCTGTTCATTACCAAAATCAGGTGGCGGGGGTGGATTTTTGAAAACACAGAACAGCACCGCAACGGCAGCTATACATCCCCAAAAGATTCTCCAGTTGGGGATACTGACCAAATACACGAGCAACAGAGACAACATACCAACCGAATGCACTACCGCATACGCTCGATGGATACCCTTCAGCCATGAAAATCTGAAAGCAAGAGCAATGACGGCGATCATTGGAATCACCGATGGATAGACCTTCAGGATTACATCTGCAAAACCAAATGACCCCAATTGGAGAAAATCAACCGGGGCATTGAAGTAACCAAGCCTGCCTATCTCGTATAGAGCAAGCACCCCATATGAAAATGGACCAAGCACCGCGATTAGCGAAACAAGCGTGGTAAAGACAGGCAGTTCGAATTTTTTTTCGGTCACAAAAAAGCCCAACTTTGGCGGTTGGGCTTTGGCTGCACTCCTCAACACGCGCAGGAATGACAGGATGGGAATAATTTCGCTCATTCGCTCACTGATGTCAACAGGCAATCACGCAGCTTGTTCAATCAGCAAACCTTCGCCTCCGAGAATGTCAGCGGCGTGTGCCAGAGCCTCGTTCACCAGGTCATCAGCTGCCTTGCCGATATCCTGACGCCAGCGGCGACGAGTTGACTCCGGCGTGCCGTCGTTGTCCCAGGTATTCATGTCGTAAAAGCTGTCCTTGAGCACGATCATGTCGGCGGATCGGGAGCTGTCACGCTTCACCTTTGCCTGACCGGCAGCCAACGCAGCCTTCACCACAGCCTCGCGGCGCCACTCTGGCGCATCGATCGGGATCTCGACAGATACGGAGGTCGCCACCTTGGGCCGCGCACCCTTCAGCTGCGGGATAGCCCAGGCAGTGGTCGCCTTGAACAGGAACAGCTTCGGGGCCGGTGTGTTGATCTGGGTTTGCAGCGCAGCGATGGCTTGTATTTTGCGACCCTTATGGGTGCTGTACTTCGCCACCAGCGCATCCCAGTGCTTTTGCTCAAGCGCGCTGTGGAGTCGGGCGGATACCCAGCAGTCCACCTGCGTACGGTCGATCGTGTCAGCCCCACGGGAGCGGACAAGCGTCGCCAGATCACCGCCCTCCTCCTCGTCGGCAGAGTTATAGAGCTTCTGCCACGCCTGCTTGCTGGTGTTGTCGATCGCCTCAGCCGCGAGGGCCGAGACAACTGCGTTCAGAACACTTGGATAGATCATGCTGCAGCCCTCTTCAGTTCGCGGGTCTTGGCCCGGTATTCGGCCTTGATGGTTTTGATTTCTTCGACGGTGTACTTCCGGGGCTCATGAGGCCCTTCGAGCCAACTCACGGTTTCGGCGCCGATGCGCTGCACCAACCGGATGCGATACTCGACCGCGTTACCGGACAGGTTGCGGTTGCACTTCACGCACTGGCGATGGATGTTCAGCGGCTCGAAGCGCAGCTCCGGACAGGCGCCGACGGATCGGTAGTGGCCGGCGTCCCAGCGACTGCCCGTCATCAGGTCGTTGTCGTTCGGCATCGAATCGCAGCTGATGCATGGCAGGTGCGCGTCACGCAGGCGGACGTACTCGTTCACCGCGGCCTGGGCTTCGCGAAGGTGATCCGCCCTGGTCTTCAGCTTTTCCTTGCGGACCCTGATCTCGCGGCGGTCACGCTGGGCGATGGCCTTCCGGGCTTTCTCCATGTGGCGCGGCGCATCAATCGCCGCGCAGGCCGGACTGCAAACCGCCTGCCCCATCCGCGACGGGACAAATGAGGCCCTGCAAGTAGCGACTCGGCATTTCTTCGGTTTGGGCTGCTTCCGTTCAATCGTCATGCGGCCTCCTGGCTCAGCAAATCATCGAAGTACACGCCCTGCGGTACGAAGCGCGCGACAATGCGATCGGTGTAGGCAATGCCCTGGGAACGATTGAACAGACTGGTCACCGGGAAGCCATCCGGATCGAACAAATGGCAACCCCCCATCATGTCCAGCTTCGTTTCGTATGGCAGGTGACGCATCACCCGGTACCACTCCGCCTGGAACCCGGCATCCTCGTTCAGCAGGATCTGCACGCCGATGTGCAGCTTGCAGTAGCGCCGGGCTTCAGCCTCATCGCCGATCTGAGTCATTTCCGCGATGCGCTTGTACATCGCGAACCACAGCCGGTTTTGGTCGAGCGTGCGGTCTTTGCCCGGTCGCAGCGACACGACGACGAACTTCTTGTCGCGGAACATGGTGCTGAGCGCGGTAATGGCCTCGGAGAGTTTGGCCTGGCAGTTCACGGAAATTTTGTCAGCCATGCGTGGTCACCTTGTTCGGCAGTGCGCTGATCAGCTCGCCGAGTTGCTGTGTCAGCCGTTCGTTCTCCGCCAGCAGCTCAAGCGCCACCTCCTCCACGGTCTTCTCCCCGAGGAATTCTTGCAGCGCCTCAGTGTTGCGCTTCCAGTCTGCGCAGTCGGCACGGTACGACGCCGCCTCGGCCCACAGCAGCTTCTGGAGTTCTTGTTTGTCGATGCTCATCGAGCCGCACTCCTTGCTCCCAATTGTTCGGCCTGCTGAATGAGCAGCGCCCGGCGATCCGCCAGCTCATTGGCTGCCTGAATTCGCATTTCTGTTTTTTCCTCGGCTGATGCTTGGCGCATGGAAAGCATCGAATCCTTCACCGCGGCGAGCCTCTCGCGCAGCTTTGGCGAAGGCCGCGCAACCTTACCGGTTAGCAGCGCTACGACGGCCCGACCGTCTTCAGTGACCGGCACGACACTCAAGTCGGCCAGGTACTGCTGAGCGCGCTCCTGAGGGATTCGCTGCATCTGCACGGCCTTGGTGATCGCCTGTGTGCGGCGGTTGGCGTCGAAGCCAACTGACACATGCCAGTTCACTTCCTTGCTGTCCTCACGGGCTTGCCCCACCAGACGCTCGTAAGCACTGTTGAATGCCATGCGCGCGCCGACCTTGTCGCCGGCGTCGAGGACGGGTTTCGCCGCTGCGAGTGCGAGCTGGATCTCGTCGGTCAGCACCACGGTTTCGAATTCATCGTTGGTGGTCATCGCGATCGCCCAGGCCTCGTCCTTGCCCGGGCGCCCGTCGGCGATCTGAACTCGCTGGAGAATGTCAGCCATTGCCAACTTGCCTCTCACCTCAAAGCGGCAAGCCTTCAATGCGGCTTTCACCACCGGCACCGGGTAAGCGCAGAGGTCTTCAGCCATGATCGCCGCAGTGCCTGGGTTCATTTCCTGACCCATGGCCTCGGCGGTGGCGCAGATCGCAGCAGCGAGCCCGGCAACCTGCTCGTCATTCATTTCAAAGGTACTCATTGCGCTCCCCTGCTTGGCGCTTGGCCAAGACCATTTGCGCGGCCTGCTCGGCGGCGGAGACGTTCGCTTCGGTACGTTCCATCTGGCGCGCGGTTGTTCCGTTAATGCGCTGCCCGGTCACCCACTGGGTGTGGTAGCTCTCGGCGTTGGCCAATAGCTCGTTGAGGCTGTGGCATTTGCGCAGGACAGCGGCATCGCTGGTTTTCAGGTAATGCGCAGCGACGTGGTGTGCGACATCGGCGCCAAGGCGGTCGACCAGTTGGCCGAGCTGGCCACCGACCTTGGCGTTCCACACCGGCCAGGTGCTGTAGCGCTTGCGGTAGGCCATGGCGTAGTTCGCCCAGACCTTGAAGGTTTTGCAGGACTGGTCCTTGGGGCCAGGCATGTCAGCGGGAATCTCAACCCGTGGCGTATCGGTGCGATCAACCACCAGCACCAGGTTGCGGGCCGGCTTGTCCGGGCTGCCTTGCAAGTCCTGACTGGTATCCTGATTGGTACCCTGATGATTGGTATCCTGATTTGTCGGAGATTTTTCCGACCCTTGCTCGGATTTTTCTCCGACCTTGCTCGGATTTTTTTCCGAGGTAGATCGGATTTTTTTCCGACCTTCGTTCTTTGGTGGGGTCGGATATTTTTCCGACCCGTCCAGCTTCTGGTTCCACTCAATCGCCTTCTCGGTCAGCCGGAACAGAGTGATGTTCGGAGTGCTGGAAAGCTCAATCAAACCCGCATCTTCCAGGGCCTTCAGCATGCGGTAAGCGGTGTCTGGCTTGTCAGTGAGCAGCGGCAGCTCCTCGATGATCTTGGCCTTGCTCAGCGCGAAGAAGATCCCGTCGTCAGTCTTGATTGGCTTGGTCCAGCTCGGGCAGCCGTAGACGAAGGCAAACAGCAGGGCTTGCTGAGAATTCAGCCCCCACTCCAGCGCCTTCACCTGATTGATCGTGACGGTGAATTGCATATCAGGCCTTCCCGACCAGTTTGGCCAATTCAGGGAACCGATCCACGTACCAGTGAGGCTGTGTTTCGCGGGGGCATTGAGGGCTGGTGAGGTTCTTGCCGTAGGCCAGCCCCTTGTCAGTCACCGACCAGAAGTCGACCATCTCTTGTTTGGAGTTTTTGCGCTGAAGGACTTTGAGGAAGCCGTGAGCTTCCAGTGCAATGTTGAAAGTGCGTGCGGTACTGGCGATGCTGTGATCTTTGATCAGCGCAGTTATGGCCTTGGTCGGCATCGAACTGCCGCCTGTGGCATCCGGCGCAGCATCCACGGCGTAACCCGGAAGGAAACTAGACTCCAGACCGTTATTGGTGGCGATCTTCGCCAGCATCATCACCTGGCTGGACGGCGACGGCTTCAGCAAGCGCGTGTAGCACTCCATGAGTGCAAGTTCACCTACAACTTTTGAACTGCTCGGGCTGGCAGCTTCGAACTTCCCGGTTTTGCGAATGCTCGGCAGTACCTCGCCAACCACCCATTCTTCGAAGCGTTCCGCACCAACCAGCTTGGAGCGCATCACCAGCCGGTAGACATCGCGCTCAGGAATAACCGTCATGAATCCACCACCCTGTTTCGGGGTAGTGGTCGCGGCCTTGCAGTGACGGGAGATAGCGTTCTCTGGCTTTGCATAACCCAGGGCGTCGGCTACGTCACGTGCAACGAACCACGGATCACCGAGCTCGTCGGTTATGACGCGGATGGCGCCACCATCGAAGTCGAAAGGAATTACTGAGGTGGTACGCGACACGTTTTGCGATTTGTTAAAACGTGTCGCGACACTGTTAGGGGTATTGCTTGAAGTAGGTTGGCTATGCATAATCGGCCTCATCAAGTGTTAATGAATTAGCCGGGGCGCAATCCCGGCTTTTTTGTGCCTGCGATTCAGGCAAGCTTCGAATTCGGTTTGTGTTTCGCAAGCAGGGTCTCGGCCTTCCGTCCTAACTCCCCCGCCCGAGCCTCGACCTGACGGCATTGCTCAGCGAACGCCGGCAGGTGCGGAAGGTCCTCTTCGCACATCACCTGGTCGTCAAAGACTTCGCTGCCGGTATCGATCACGTCGGCCAGCGCGCGGATCAGTGCACCGAAGCTTTTGTTGGCGCATTGGTCGCTCTGCATTTGGCGCGCACCGGTCAAGCCATGACGGCCGGCCAGCTCATTGATGCAGTTGTCGCGAAACTCAGGCTCCAGCGCATTCACCCAGGACTCTTCCAGCCAAGACGGCATTTCCTGATCACCCGAGAGCCAGCGCTGCACGCGTTTTAACCAGCGGCCTGTCGCCTTCACGAATTCGCCCACATCGTTCAGGCGCGCCAACTCATTGAAGTCAGGGACCTTTGCCTGAACGATCTTGGCGGCGGGAACTCGCAGGCAGATCTCCCGGCTCAACGCTTGGGCGAAATCGTCCTGGCTCAAGCTGGTTCGGGCGATCTGGTTTTGAGCGTGGGCTACAAGCACTGGTCGCGGGTTTGGGCGCTATGTCTTGGACTGGACGTTTCCATGGGGACTGCTCTCTTCTAATCTGGCTTCAACGGATTGGCGGACAGGGATGTCGCTTAGGCGGCCATCTCGGCCCAAGGAAACGACGGGCACAGGTTTTCTTTTTTGAAAGCACCTTCGGTCAGCGCCTCCGCTCGTTTGGCAATAACCGGAGACATGCCGTGCTTCCCCCGAACCCAGCCGGAAACGGTGCTTTGATCGACCTTGAGCTTTTCGGCGGTGGCCTCCTGGGTGCCGAAGTAGTCAACGAGGCCCTTGTAAATTGCGTTCATGATGCCCCTCCATACGGGAATACCCATATAATAGGTTATGGGAATACCGATTTGCAAGAGTATGGGAGCGCCCGTAATACTTCACGTATGGAATTTAAAGACCGCCTCAAAGCAGCCCGCCGCCACGCCAAGCTCAATCAGACTGAGCTCGCAGAGCGCGCCGGACTCACGCAGACCTCGATCTCCGATTTGGAGAGGGGAAAATCGAAGGCTACAGCCTTCGCAGCCCAGATCGCCTCTGTATGTGGCGTGTCCCCGATGTGGCTGGCTGAAGGTGTCGGTGAAATGCTTAAGGGTGTGCCTGATCATCAGGCTGAACGCATCCAGCCCAGCGTGAAACTTGGCAACATTGAAACTTGGGACGACGAAACCCCGCTCGATGACGATGAGGTTTATGTCCCCTTCCTTCATGAAGTTGAACTGGCGGCCGGATCTGGCAAGTTTGCGATCGAGGAAAGCGCCAACTCGCGCCTGCGCTTCAACAAGAAAGACCTGCGCCACAACGGCGTTCAGTTCAGCAACGCGAAGTGCGTGAAGGTCGGCGGCAACAGCATGATGCCTGTGCTGCGCGACGGCGCGACGGTCGGCGTGAACGTGGGGAAAAACTCACTGAGCGATATCGTCGACGGCGAGATGTACGCCATCAATCACAATGGCCAGCTTCGCGTGAAGCAGGTTTACCGCATTCCGACCGGGCTTCGCCTGCGCAGCTTCAACCGTGACGAGCATCCGGACGAGGACTACACGTTCCAGCAGATCCAGGAGCAGCAGATATCGATTCTGGGGCATGTGTTCTGGTGGGCGATGTATTCCAGATAGGCTGAACTTCTCTATTAGAGCCGCTGCGACGTCGGGAGAGGAACTTTTATCAGCATTGCAAAGGATGGCGATATGCCGGTTGTGGCCGTTTTGAATGATGAGTCAGATCTAGATCGGATTGTCAGCGCTTTGAAGGCTTATGGATGTGTGGTGGCTAACCATCACAATCGCCCTGGTGCTTCAATCCTCACAAGCTCACTTCGAATTGCGCTCGGCCCCAGATCTGATGAGGATGATCTGCAGTGTCACGAGCTTCCCCTGCTGATCGACGGAGAGCCTTGGTGGACCAGTGTATTAGTCATGCCACCTCGCTACGAATACAAACACAGTGAAACCACGGCGCTCGCAGCTCGGGCGATGAGAGCTGCAAACGAATCCGGCGAGAAAGGGATGTTTCTGTACCATGACTCATAGCGGCGTCTAACAGTTCAAAGGGCAGGCTAGGCGAACCTGTAGGATTAGGGGCACGCTGCGCGCTGCTGAAGCTCTCTCGGGCGAGCCTTGTTCGTTTTCAGACAGGCAACCGTAGACATAAATAGACAGCATCACGCACGGAAGCAACAATGGACGACATGAGCAAAGCATCCTTCAACGTACTTTACGACGGCCCTGCCCTCGCCAATAGCGAGATGGACGTGCGCGAACTTGCGCCCGCATTATTAGCTCTAGGCTCCCTTTTAGAGGAGGCAAACTCGGTCATAAATGACGGTCGAGCTCAGGTAGCCGTGCAGGTGAAAGCGACATTCAAAACCGGATGCTTTGGTATCGAACTGGAGGTCATTCAGTCCCTACTCCAGCACGCACACAACCTTTTCTCGAACGAATCAGTTGCAAGTGCCAAGGAGCTTCTTGAGTGGATTGGCCTCATTCAGGACAACGCTGGTAACGCGATCGCTGGCGGTGCAGGGCTGCTCTGGCTTATTAAAAGAATTCGTGGCCGTCGAATCAATCAGGTAGTGCTTCTAGACCGTGGCAGAGTGCGCGTTGTAATGGATGATGACGCTCTTGTCACCGAGGAGAAGGTTCTCGCGCTATACCGACAATTCCGTGTTCGCCAGGCGCTTGAGAACGTGCTCAAACCTCTGGAGGCTGATGGAATAGATACATTCGCAGTGACCAATCTGAAGCAAACCGACCGTTTTATAGAAATTTCCAAGGCCGAGAGGCCTTATTTCAAAACGCCTGAGCCGGAATCTGAGACGCTTTCTGAAGATGAGTTCGATGTGAATTTGCAGATTGTGAGCATTTCTTTCCAGGAGGGTAACAAGTGGCGATTTAACGATGGTGCGAGCGTTTTCTACGCCGACATGCTGGATGAATCGTTCATTTCTCAAGTCGCCGCCAGCGCGACAAGCTTCACTAAGGGCGACATTTTGAAAGTTCGCCTCCGCAGGGTACAGGCTTTGTCCGGCGAGCAATTCAAAACTGATTACACAGTCACCAAGGTTCTCGAGCACCGAAAGGCAATGGCTCAGCTCCCAATGAATTTCCAGCGTGGAGATGACTGAGACTCTAAGCCCGGCCCAGCGCCGGGCTTTTTCATTTCTGCTCTTGCTCTACCTGCGATTACTTGCTCGACGTCTCCGGCTTGCTGTATCGCAGCACGAATCCTTTCAAGGCCTTTTTGCTCGCCAACTCATCCATCGAGGCGTTGGCCTCTGACCGGGTTGAGAATGGCCCGAGCAAAACTCGGCTCTTGCCTTCCCGCCTCGTCGTATAGGGTTTCCAGCCAGAGGCGATAAGCTCTTGGCTTAGTTTCTCTGCTGTCTGCTCGCTGCTAACAGAGGCCACTTGGACGGCCCACTGGACGCCAGGAATCTCCTTCGTCTGCACCGGCTCTTCTATTTGTGGGCTGGCTATCGTGTAGCCGCAAATCTTACTGACGAATGGATCTGATAGAGAGGAGTCGATCACCACTTCGAAACCATCGGGCGCTTTCATGGCAAAGAACGGAGCGAATCCAGAATAGGCGCCAAAACCATTTTTTCCGTTCACCTCTCCGCAAACGCCGCCATCGGCGACCTGTCGCTCATTTCTGAACTTCGCAGAGTCAGGATCTTTCAAGCGATCAGCGACTGCAGTTCGAGCTCTATCAATATCGCTGCCTCCGCATCCCGCCACGGCGAACGCCAGGCCCACCACCAGTAATCCGCGCATCCATACCTCCATGGTCAAGTCGCGCGATTCTACCAGCCAGCTAGGCCCTAAGAAGGACAGCACGCAGGATTTTTGCAAATGAAAATATAGCAGGACCAAAAATTATGGGAATACCCGTTGACATAAAATATGGGAGTACCTATATTTCAACCCATCGCAGCGACACAGCCACTGCGAAGGGCCTCAACAGACCCGCCGCTCTTTCACAATATGGAATCTTCGCGGATCGATCCCCGGAAACGGGCATAGCGCGAAACACAAACTTCGATCTCCATGCAGGCTCTGGAACCTGCCGGACTCCCCATATGGGAGGACGCCAAACCATACAAGCCAGCCGGCGAAGAACACCGAACACGAAATGTGTGACGTCGGCCAGGTGGGGAAACCGCGGCGACGCGTATGGGGCGGATAACAGCACGGAATTTTTCACTGATGCACCTGGTGACGGGTGCATTGGGAAAACAACCGGAGAATCACGATGACGCGCAATGAACATGAAGAAATCGAAAGCTACGCACTTGCAGCAATGATTGGACTTGTGTCCTTCGGCGGTGTGTCGCCTGAACTCATCCCGAGCAAGGCCTTCGATATCGCGGAGGCGTTCCAGCAAGAAAAGTTGAAGCGCATCGGCGAGAAGCCGCCTTACGACGCGTGACAACCAGCGCCAAGACAGACTGTCGTTAGCTGCCCGATCCTCTATAAAAGAGGTATCGGGAGCTTAACGGGAAGTCTCACAGCGGTTCGAACGTCCACTTCGGAATGATTTCGTCGCTTGGGCGAATGGTGAGATTAAGAATAATATCGGTGTACGGACCATTTGGTTTATTGAAAGGCATGCAATAGACCGGGCCAAAGATGCACGGGCAGTTTGTCATGTTGAACTCATCGGCAGAGTCCGAGAACACATATTTCAACCGCTTTATCAATGCAGCTTCAACCGCACCAACATCCACCGCGTCAACCATCCGCTTTGAATCAAAAAGCATCTGAGCTGTGGCTTTAAGATTGCCCTTATCAATAAAAAATTTGTACATCAAATCGTTCTCATGGCTGTGGGTTGGATCCCATTTGACCTGAATTGATTTCATAAAGCCACTAGCCAACCTGCACGCGCCCCCTCCAACACAATCCGAATGCACTCCCCTCCGCGCACAACGGCAACCAGCGGAGCGGATGAGTGCATCCGAGTTTTGTTGGATCAACACCCGCCACCCACGGAGGCGACCATGGCAACCAGCTATGCAGACAGTGCGCAGGCCCGAGAGTGGGATCGGCGTTTTGATGAATGGGGCCGCCCCAAAGCGCCGCAGGTTGAAGACTTCCACGACTACGAAGCCGCGGCGCAAGAACTCACACAGCGTCAGGCGCTGATGGCAGCTCAAGAGCTGGTCGACCGCAAGGCGCGGGCGAAGCGAGTTGCGGCAGCGGTGGTCGCTTACGGCGAATTCTGGGGGCTCAAATGAACATCCAGCAGCGTGACCATCAAACGGCGGTGACCTGGATCGAGGGCGAGATCAGCAACATGATCCGCGACCTTGGCAAGCCCAACGCCAGCGCCGCAGCGACATCCTGCATCACCCTGGCCTTCATGCTTCGTGCCATTGACGACGCCGAGCACCGTCACTTCCGGGCACGCATCGACCAAATTTACGCCTCCTACAACGCCTCCGTCTCGCAAGGAGCTGCAGCATGACAACGCCTCCGGTAAAAACTTTGGTCGATGAGCAGCTCGACGATATCGAGCGCCGCATCGCGATCCTCGGCTTCGGCCTGCCCTTCAACGAGGTCATCGGCCGCAAACGCGAGGATCTGGTCGACAGCCTCCCGCAGCGCCTGTCTGTGACCATGAAAGGCGGGCGTATCGCAGTGAGGGCTCGGCCATGAATCTCGTCTACTGGATTCTGGTTGTGATTCTGGTTGCCGGTGCCGGCGCCTACGGTGTCATTCGCGATGGCTCGGGCACTTGCCAGGTGCCGCGCTCCACCACCTACTAGGTGTTCCGATGACCAGCCTTCAGCGTGCACGCCGCATCCTGATTCGACGCGGCTCGTTTCGAGTCCTCTCGATTTACACCTTCCTGATGCTGCTCAGCGCCCTCGCCGATCGCATCACTCAATAAATAAAGCATTCAACCGCTGCGCACCGCGCGGCAAGGAACCCTCATGTCCGCTCAAAGCGTAGCGCCGGTGGCGCACGAACGAAATCTCCACGTCCTGCCGCACGCGGCAACAAGCACCAGCGCGCTGGTTCTGGACGGCGACAGCCTGGACAAGATGATGCGCTTGGCCGAAGTCATGGCCACCGGCCGCGCCACGCTGCCGAAGCACTTCAACGGCAACCCCGCGGATTGCCTGGCAGTTGTCATGCAGTCGATGCAGTGGAAGATGAACCCATTCGCCGTGGCGCAGAAAACCCACCTGGTGAACGGCGTATTGGGATACGAGGCACAGCTGGTGAACGCCGTGATCACCACCTGCGCACCGGTGCTGGATCGCCTTCACTACGAATGGTACGGCGCGTGGGAAAAGGTGATCGGCAAATTCACCATTAAGAACGGCGACAAAGGCGAATACCGCGTCCCGGGCTGGAAGCTCGAGGATGAGCAAGGGTTAGGCGTGAAGGTCTGGGCGACCTTCCGCGGCGAGGACGAGCCTCGCGTCCTTGAGCTGCTACTGGCCCAGGCTCGCACCCGGAACAGCACGCTCTGGGCAGATGATCCTCGCCAGCAGTTGGCGTACCTCGCCACCAAGCGGTGGTCGCGTCTCTACTGCCCGGACGTGATTCTCGGCGTTTACAGCCCCGACGAGTTGGAAGAGACATCGCCAACCATTCGCGATGTATCGCCGGCGCGCGGAGCAGCAGCTGCTGAGCTCCCGCCCTACCCCGACGATAAGCTCGCGGAGAACCTGCCGAAGTGGCAGATCGCGGTCGACGCAGGCCGCTCTGCTCCCGATCATCTGATCGCAACCGTCAGCAGCAAATTCACCCTGAGCGAAGACCAGATCGCCAAGATCAAAGCGCTCGCGCCAATTGAAGGAGACCAAGAATGAAAATCCATAACGTCGCTCAGGGCTCCGAAGCTTGGCATGCGCTCCGCGCCAACTACTTCACCGCGTCAGAAGCGCCGGCGATGATGGGCGCTTCGAAACAAATGAAGCGCACCGAACTGCTGCACGCGAAAAAGACCGGCCTCGATCGAGACGTGTCGTGGTGGGTGCAGAAAAACTTGTTCGACAAGGGGCACGAAGCGGAGGCGCTCGCTCGACCGATCCTCGAGGCGCGAATCGGAGAGGATCTGTTTCCCGTGGTCGGCACCGAAGGTGATCTGCTCGCATCGCTCGACGGCTGCACGATTCTTGGCGACGTACTTTTCGAACACAAAATGTGGAATGAGCAGCTCGCTGCTGACGTTCGCGCCGGCAGCCTGGACCCGCACTACTACTGGCAGCTCGAACAGCAGCTGCTGGTGAGCGGCGCCGAGAAAGTGATCTTCGTGTGCTCCGACGGCACCGAAGAAAACTTCGTTTCGATGGAATACGCACCGGTCCCGGGTCGTGCCGCGACACTCGTCGCAGGCTGGAAACAGTTTCAAGCTGACCTCCTGGACTTCACGCCAACTGAAGCGGTGCCAGAGGCAGTTGGCAAAACACCCGAATCCTTGCCAGCACTGCGCATCGAAGTGACCGGCATGGTTACCGCCAGCAACCTGGAGCAGTTCAAAGCACACTCGCTGGCGGTGTTCGGCTCGATTAACACCGAACTGGAAACTGATCAGCACTTCGCCGACGCAGAGAAAGCGGTCAAGTGGTGCGGTGATGTTGAGGAGCGGCTTGAGGCTGCGAAGCAGCACGCGCTGAGCCAAACCGAGAGCATTGACGCGCTGTTTCGCACCATTGACGAGATCAGCGCCGAAGCCCGCGCCAAGCGCCTGATGCTCGACAAGCTGGTGAAGGCTCGTAAGTTGAGCATCCGCGAAGATATCGTCATGACCGCAGCCAAGGCGCTTCAGACGCATATCGACCAGATCAACACTTCACTGGGCGGTAAAGCGCGCATGCCGGCGGTGCCTGCGGACTTCGCCGGGGCCATCAAAGGCAAGAAGACGATCAGCAGTCTGCGCGACTCCGCCGATTCAGAACTGGCCCGGGCGAAGATCGCCGCAAGCCAAATCGGCGACAGCATCCGGACCAACTTGGCCAGCCTGGACGAGCTCGCTGCCGACTACCTGTTTCTGTTCAACGACGTGCAGCAGTTGGTGATGAAGGCGAACGACGACCTGGTCGCGCTGATCAAGGTGCGTATTTCTGAACACCAAAAGGCTGAGGAGCAAAAAGCTGAAGCACAGCGCGAGCAGATCCGACAACAGGAGCTGCAACGGATCGAAGCTGAGGCGAAAGCCAAGGCGCATGTCGAGCTCACACCGGTCGCCAGCCCGGTCCCGGTGAAAGCCGCCGCGCCGGCTCAGTCTGCCTCGAAGCCATCAACCGCGGCGCCGGTGAACCTGCAGGCCGAAGTGTTTGATCTGGAAGAGCTGATCAAAGCAGTTGCCTACGGACAAGCGCCTATCTCTGTGCTGACCGTGGACTGGGAGAACCTCGACGCGCTGGCCGCCGATCAGGGCAGCAAATTCAGCATGGCCGGCGTGAGGCTGGTAAAGGTGGCGGCATGATCAGTCTCAACCTCAACGCAGTTCGGGCAAAACAATCGGAGTCAGAAAGAATCGAGGCCGCGATGGCGGACTTTTGGGCGCGCCCCGGCGGCAACTATCAGGAGCTGCCAACCGCCCGAATGAAGCCGAAGCCGCCCCGCTCGAAGAAAATAGACCCTGAAACGGTCCTCAAGCGGCGGCCGAAGCCGATATCAGCGGCAGAACGCAAGGCGCTGCGCAAAATGGCGGACTCGATATGAGCAAGCGCAAACCATGCAATCGTCGGGTGCAGATCGAGCGCAGCATGCGGGCATTGGTCAACACCCACCACGCAGCTGTCATCAACATTGATCCAAGCGGCCTTCAGGTCATGATCAACTGGAAGAACGGCAAGCAGATCCTTTCGAGAGCGGTTTCCGACGCGCTCTGCGATGTCGCGCACCGCTGGACGATTTACATCGCAGGCATCTGCGTTCGTCAGGACGGCGCCCGGTACATCAAGTCGATCGATATCAAGCCGGACGGCGTGCATCTGGTGGAAAAACTCTCGGATGTCCTGGAGCATTTCTACGAAGAGGTGAAGGCCGACTGTAACCCTAATCACCGGATTGGCATGGGCTGGCTGGCCGTGCCCGGTGACAGGCCGGTGCCCGAAGCGCGCTTATCAGCACTGCTGGCTTCGGTTGGCGCTTGGCATCAGGTGAAGGTCGCAGCGTGAGACGTTTTCGCACCCAACAACGCAAACGACAGACCTGGCTGGACTTGCCGGCCAGCGGAATTGAAGAGGTAGGCCATGGCCAAGAGCAATGCAGATCGCTCAGCGAAAGCCGCGGCGAAGAGGAAAGAGCGCGGCGAAGAGGAAATCAGGCTGCATTGCCTGCCGGGTACGCGCCAAGCACTTGCTGAGCTGATGACTTGGAGCGGCATCGAGGAACAAGGGGAGGCGATCACGCTGATGATTCACCACCTGCACGGACTGGGCCCGGGAGGTGCTCTACCATTGCTGACCCTCCGCGACACGAAATCACGTTATCACCGACTGTGACACGGAAGCTTCAAAGATTCAAAGACCGAGAATCGATATGTTTTATATGTGACGCTGAATGACACGACGCTCATATGTGCACTGGATCTTGCCTAGTCTTTTTTTGGCGGCTTCACCTTTGGCATAGGCAGAGTGTTGGTAATTGGGGGCAGATTTCTGTCGTTATTAACGTGGACGCGACCATCGTGAGTGTCCGGCCGTACTGGACGTGCAGGTTTTTTATCAGTCATTACTTAGCTCCGGATAGTGGCTTTTGAAGTACTTCCTCATGTGATCCTCCGCTTTCGCCAACAACGACTCAACCTCGGGAATAACCATTCCATTGAATGCTGACTGCATAATCGCGGACTTTCTTTTTCGGATTTCGAAACGTTTCTCGTTTATCTGTTTTTCGGTTAGCTCGCCCTCCGCCACTTCATACCAGCAGCGCTCTGCCTCATCAGAAAGGAGACCAAGCTCGATTCCTGCTGAGCGTAAAGGTTTTATGCGTTCCTTGAATGGCAGAAATTTATAAACCACCGAAATGACTTGGCTTCCCGCAATGAAACAAGCCCAGACAAACGCATATTGCTGCCAGATAACCCAGCCAGCAATGCTGCTTGAAGAGGCAACAGCCAAGATAATTCCGATCCAGCGCTCGTAGGACTCTGACCTCAGTTGATAAAGACTTAGATAGCAGACGTGGGCTTTGAGGGCTTGGAGCTCCACCCAATATTGCGCTTGGTACATTTTTCGGTCTCATCTCGTTCGGCGGGACTAGTCATACCCCAACCCACACCAAATTGCCACCACCGGTAAGGGAGGGCAGCGCCTGACTGGAGAAATTTACAAGCTTGCTTTTTTTGAGCGGAAGACTTTGCCGTATGCATAGAAGCCGACAGCGATTTCGGCTATCGCCAGCACGCCATAGATAGCGCCGAACATGAAAGACGATCCGATAAACGCTAGGCCTACAAGAAACAACAACGCCTCTGAAATTCGCTGCCACTTGGCTGACCAAGCCGGCCCCGAAGCTTCAACAAAACCCGCAACGACTCCTATCAATAGTCCAACAACGATTCGCGCAAACATCAGAGCTCCTTGATCCGGCTCCATGCCGGGCAGAACACAAATACCCCACTTATCAGGGTTGCGCCACTTCGAACGGCAGGATGGCGGAAATGGTCGGGCACTCGGCTTGCGTCACTGATCCACCAGCCGCCGCGATCTCATCGCCAGAGCAGGCCAGCCGGGCAAATCAGATTTCGCAGGATGTCGCTGCGTGCTGGTCTGAAATACAGCGGTGTGGCTATCGACAATTGGGACCAGGTCGCGATCGTGCGTAGGTTGGAAGCGCTCACGCATCGCGGCGACATCGAATTTTTTGCCGACGTGCTCACCCAAGAAGCGACGGCTGATTTTGTAACGTCCGCAGTTGAAGCACACAAGGTCGTCCCAATCGCCGTAGATGCCCTTGCGGTACGCTTCCCCCCAGCAGATCCAACACATACATCTCATAACTCGTCTCCTGATGCCCAGATAGATTCGGGCAAAACGGCGAGGGTTCACTGAGAAGTGTTGAACGAGCGTGTCACCTGTCGGCTGGATTACGCGCTGCTCGGCGCTTGAACGATTCGGTGCGCCGATTCCATGTAGCTGGCCAGGTCGATCACCTCCCGAAGGAACACGACCACCTCCAGCTTCACTGCGTCTTCCGGCAGTCCTATCCGTTTCAGCATCGCTTTAGCGTCCTCTTCGATAGCCGCTAACGCATCCACATCGCTCTGCAACCTCATGTCGGCCTCCTGCCATTGTGAGATTGCAGATAAATACCCCACTTCTACGAATCACGCCAGCCGGCGAGGATCCCCTATGCCTACTCACAACATCGTCAGCATGAGCGGCGGTAAAGACAGCACGGCTACATTGCTGGTCGCTCGCGAGCTGGAGGTGCCGAACCTCAGCGCAGTGGTGGCTGACACTGGGCATGAGCATCCAGAAACATACGACTACCTCCACTACCTGGCCGAAGCCACTGGTGTTCCCATCCGGTGGGTGAAGGCAGACTTCTCCAGGCAGATAGCAGGCAAGCGCAAATTCATCGAGACCAAGTGGCGCGAAAAGGGTGTGCCGGAATCAGTGGTGCTGGGTGCTCTGGAAGTCCTGCACCCAACCGGTAATCCGTTTCTGGACTTGTGCCTGTGGAAAGGCCGATTCCCCAGCACCAAAGCCCGCTTCTGCACTGATGAGCTGAAGCGCAACCCAATCATCGAGCAGGTATACCTGCCACTTATGGACGGCGAGAACATGCTGCTGTCCTGGCAAGGCGTGCGGTCTGATGAGTCGCCGGCCCGCAAGTACCTGCCAGAGTGCGATGAGGTTGGAGGCGGCCTGTTTAACTACCGGCCGATCTTGAAGTGGACGGTTGATTCGGTCTTCGAGGCTCACCGCGCCGCCGGCATCAAGCCCAACCCGCTTTACTTGCAGGGCTGTAACCGCGTGGGGTGCATGCCCTGCATCATGTGCGCGAAGGACGAACTGCGGCAGATTGCGGCCAGGTGGCCAGAGGAAGTTGATCGGGTGCGCGAGTGGGAGCGACTGGTGAGCATTGCCAGCAAGCGCGGAGCGGCAACGTTCTTCGCTACCGTCACCGACCCTACCGTAAGATCTGATGACAAGGTCAGCGCCGTTACGCACGGAATTGACCGGATCGTTGATTGGAGCAACACCGCGCGCGGCGGCCGCCAGTTCGACATGGTCGACCTGATTGCACGCACTGACAGCCAGAACAGTTGCTCTTCAGCTTATGGCCTCTGCGAATAACGCCATGCTCCGACAACCACGGCAGCCGCCGTCAAATAGGCATGACCTTGTACTCATGCTGATGCCATGACGTTTCCATGATCGCTTCCATAAATTCATTGAAGGCGAACTCGAACTCAAGCGACATTCCTCGGGCAGACGACGCGCCTTCAATGTATGAAAACTTCGTGAGCGCGCTCAACACCATACCCATTACAGGTAGTGCTCGCTTCAAGTTCTCCGGTGAAATACCGGATGGAACATGGCCGCCAAGGTATATCTGAAGCTTGTCAGCTTCTAGAAACGTGTAATGCATGTGCCCTGAAAGGGAAGCGAAATCACCGAGCCAAGTCGATACCTCCCGCCTGCTTGGCTGAATTGGTTTGCATGCGAGATCAGCGAGACTTTTAAAAGCTCTCTGCCATGAAACAAGTTCGGGATCCCCTACTTCGCTGAATCCAAGTGATGGATTGCGGTTGTCGGGGAAGATTACGTCATACAGTTCGTATCTTCGATAAAACTCAATATTGAGAGAAGACTCAACCCCGTCCAGCCACTCGTTAAATGACTCAAAGTGCATCCTGTATGTTTGGCGTCGTATTGAGATGGAAGCGTCAAAAGACTGCTTCTGAGCAGCGCTTGCTGCACTCCATGCTGCGAAGGCGGCGAAGGCCGTTGCGACAGCAGAAATGATCGCGAACAGGTCAACGATTTTGATGCCTTCAGCTTTCTCTCCCGAGAAGCCATAAGCGAACAAGGCGCCAGTCAGAAAAAGACCAACGCACCCGCCCCATACCACCTTGTCCTTAATCACGACCGCATCCTCCGAGTTGAGTCGCGATTATGCCGAACTGCTGAGCCTACCGGGAAACAACCCACCACCCTCCACCGCCCGGGCATGCCCCGGCAAGGATTCTCTATGTCCGCACAACAGAAATTGCCTCAGTTCATCCATGGCCAGCCAAGCATGGGCCTGCCGTTCGAAAAAGAACTGGTGGTTGACCTGTTCGCCGGCGGCGGTGGCGCCAGCACCGGCATCGCCCGGGCATACCGGGAGCCGGACGTGGCGGTAAACCACAATCCAATCGCCTTGGCTGTGCATCGCGCCAACCACCCCACGACGGCGCATTACGTGGCCGACGTTTTCGAAGTTGATCCGCGTGAAGCCACTGGCGGCCAGCCAGTCGCGATCATCTGGGCATCGCCAGACTGCCGGCATCACAGCAAGGCAAAGGGCGGCGCGCCGCGCGACCGTGGCGTTCGAGGTTTGGCCTGGGTTGTTATCCGCTGGCTGTTCGTCACGAAGTCGCGTCTGCTCTTCCTCGAAAACGTGGAAGAGTTCTGCGACTGGGGGCCGATCGACGATGACGGGCAGCCGATCAAGTCTGAACGCGGCCGCACCTTCAGAGCGTTTATTGCCGCGATCAGCACCGGTCTGCCCGCTGACCATCCGGATATGCCGGAGATCATCGAGGCGATCGGAGAGTTCGTGCCGGTGGGGGCTCTGGTACGAGGACTGGGCTACAACGCTGAGTGGCGGGAGCGCATCGCGGCGAACGCCGGCACCCCGACCATTCGCAAGCGCCTTTACCTGGTGGCGCGCAGCGACGGAAAGCCGATCATCTGGCCAGCGCCGAAACGTCACAAGCGTCCAGCGGCGAAACAATTGCCGTGGCGTTCGGCGGCAGAGTGCATCGACTGGAGCAACCTCGGTCGCACGATCTTCCGCGACAAACCGATGGCAGAGAACACGATGCGCCGCGTGGCCAAGGGCTGCTGGCGTCATGTCCTGACCAGTGCGAAGCCTTTTATCGTTCCAATGCGCGGCACCTCATCGGCGCACACCAGCACGCACGGTACCGACAAAGCGCTTTCCACAATCAGCGCGGGCGGCACGCATCACGCGCTGGTGCAGCCGGTTGCAGCACCCTTCCTCACCGAGTGCGCCAACGGATCAGCGCAGCGCAACTTCGACGTGCAGGAGCCGCTGCGCACTAAGGTCGCCCAGGTCAAAGGCGGTCACTTCGCGATGGCAGCAGCACACATGACCGCATTCGGGCAGAACGCAGCGGGCAGCTCACCTGACGACCCGACGCAGACAGTTCTGGCCGGTGCCGCGCGCCACGGCATCGTCACAGCATTCTTCGAGCAGGCGAATGGCGGCTTCTACAAAGGCGACGGCCGATCGGCTTGCGACCCGATATCGACCATCTGCCAGTCCGGCGCCAACCAGCGGCTGGTGAGCGCTTACTTGGTGAAGTATTACGGCAACGAGAAAGACGGAATTTCGCTCAACGAGCCGATGCACACGCTGCCGACGAAAGATCGGGTCGCGGTTGTGGAGACGGTGCAGGTGCCCGACACGCTGACTCCCGAGCAGATGGAAGGCGCCCGGCGCTGCGCCGCCTTCATGCACAAATATCTGCCGGAGCACTTCAAAGACCCGGCGGAAATGGTGATGGTCGGCGGCTACGTGCTGATCGATATCACGCTGCGCATGCTGCAGCCGCCTGAGCTGAAAGCAGCGCAGGGCTTCGACAAAGACTACATCATTGATCGAGGCCTGTTCGTAGACCCGGTCACCGGAGCCGAGGAATGGCGCGACATCAAGAAGGTCGATCAGGTGCGGCTGATCGGGAACAGTGTCTGTCCGGACGAAGCCGAAGCACTTGTCGCCGCAAACGCCGCGGACATTATTGCGCTTTACCAAAGTTTAGCGGCCTGAAATCTCCTACCGATCCAGCGATGGCATCACAAAAAAGGAAGCAATTGAAAATTAGGTATCAATCAAACTAAACCGAATAATTTGGTGAAGAACGCAGCGATCACAGCCCCCACTATACCCATTACCCACGCGGCGACTATGAATACCTTACGCGTTGCGGGTGGATTCGGATTATGTTTCACCTCGCAGTCTTCGGCCTCCAGTCCATGAAGCCTTTTCCCTTTGACCAGAGTTTCGCTGTCGGTTTTGCAGCGCAACATCCTAACGTCTTCGGACTCATCGATTTCAAACATAGCCATAAATAGCTCTCCGAATTGCGAACGCAAGAAGATTAGGGATTGGCCGGTAAGAATGCGCGATATTGGTGAGAGTGAGATCCTTAGCTCTCGTTCCTTTCACGGCCACTCGCCCAGCCACAGCTACATTTGATATCCGAACGCCATTCGTATCCGTGACGTCAAACGCTGTATCAAATCCGTCAAATCCAATGCCTGTAACGCTCCCCCCATCTGCCATCCTGACGGCCGTGAGCATCCTGTGATCTCCTCTGGTGAATAGCAAAACAATATCACCAATTCTGCGCTCTGATAGCGCTGCTTTTGAAACTCCCTACCCCTTCAATGTCAGCCGCTATAGCGGCAAGGACGAAGTCATGCCCAAGCATAAGCCAGAGCTGGCCCGGATCTACAACCTGTTCGGCCTCAGCTCCAACCACGAACTGTCGACGCTGTTGGTCAACATCGAAAACACCAAACACTTCTCAGACCTTCTCCAGGCTGTCGAGCGTGAGTTCTTCATGGTGCCGGGCGAACCGTCAGGAGAGCCAGAAGACGAAGGCGCGCCGGTTGATGACGAGTGCCTGCTTAATCGCTGGGGATCAAAGCCAGCCGAATATCTCGAACAGTTCAGGGCGGCCCTACCGATCGCTGCGGCGAACTCGATTCCAGACTATGAAGCTCCGGCAACTGGCGAGAAGTGGTCGCTCACCGGCGAAAACGGTTCGTGGGATTACGACAGCCTGGCCGAGTTGCTCAAAGACAACTACGGCCATGACAGTTGCGGCGACGGGCACCCGGCCAGCTTCAGGCCCGGCCTATACGAAGGCGATACGGTCTATCGCGGCACTGAGTGCAAGGACGATCCTGCTTCGTTTCTGCCAGGCCAAGACGATTTACTCGAACACATGAGCGAACGCGCCTACGAAAGCGACGCCGGCGAGTGGGTCGACAATTACCCAACGCTCGACGCCGCCGCGAAGGCCGACTTGGAGCGGGCAATGCGGCCGCTCATGGCCTGGGCGAGGAAGCACTGTCAGCCGGAATTCTTCACCATCAAGGACGTCATCCCCCACATCGTCACCGTCGAGGACGTAAGGAAGGCTGCCCCATGGTGACCAAGTGCTTACTCGGCTGCACCCTCTTCTTCTGGCTTCCATTGGTACTGACCATAAAGGCGGTGATCGGATGACTGCTGTAACTGACCACGATGTGGATTTTGCCCGGGCTGTTGTGGCTCTGGCGCGCAAGCACGGAATGACGGGGCTCACGATGGAGTTTCGGCAGAACTTTAACCTCACGCAAACAACTGGCTGCTACTGCGGCAAGCGCATTACTTGGTCCGAAGGTCGCCACGGCGACGGTGCCGATATCAAATTCCGCACTGAAGCCGAGGCGTCGTTCCCAGAAACTGCGAAGGTGGTGCCATGATCGCCCTCGCCTGGTTCGCCTACGTGTACTGCTACAAGGGGCCTCGGTGATGAGTGCAGCAGCGAAGGTCCTCGACCCGTGCAGCGCCAGCCGAATGATGTGGTTCGACAAGCAGGACCAGCGCGCACTTTTCGGCGACATCCGTGACGAGCAGCACCTGCTTTGCGATGGTCGGGTGTTGAAAGTTGAGCCGGATGTGCTAATGGATTTCCGGAAATTGCCCTTCGAGGCCTCAACCTTCCGCCTGGTGGTATTCGACCCGCCGCACCTGACCCGCGCCGGAGTCGACAGCTGGATGCGGGCCAAGTACGGCATGCTGACCGCCGACTGGCGCGAGGACATTCGACAGGGTTTCGCCGAGTGTTTCCGGGTGCTGGAACCCGAAGGCGTTCTGATATTCAAGTGGAACGAGACCCAGGTGACGGTCAGCGAGCTGCTTGCGCTTACCGATGAAAAGCCGCTGTTTGGCCACAAGTCAGGCAAACGCGAAAAAACGCACTGGATCACGTTCATGAAGCGGCCGGCACCATGAACCGCATGGTCAGCGTACGCACCGAGGAACTGACCGGCCCGGCGCTGGACTGGGCAATCAACGCGATCGAGGGTGATCAGCAGCCCGAAGCCGGACAGCTGGATCTATTCGCCCTGCCCGACGCCGAGCAACTGATCACGAAGTACGGCGTCTGGTGCGAAGCCGGCCACAGCGACCCGTGGCTGGCTGACCTGACAAATGATCCGTGCAACCGGCAGCCCGGTGAAACCCGAACAGTCGCAGTGTTCCGCGCGGTGATCTTCGCCAAGCGCGGCGCCGCGGTGAAAGTCCCCGCCGAGCTGATCCAGCAATAACCCCAAACCACTCAACAGCCTGCCGGTGTACGGCGGGCGAGGAATTCGCATGTCAGCAGTTCAACGATTCCACGAAGCCGCCAACGACGCAGTGGTCAAACTCAGCGAGCATTGCCTGCCAGGCGCCAAGCTGGCCTTGGTGATTTACACCCTGGGCGAACCAGAGAGCGACATCGTCATCGAGGACCAAGGTCTGGATCGGGACGAGTTGGTCAGCACGCTGCGCCGGCGAGGGCTGAGCATCGACGGCGATAACGCCTACAAGCGCGACCTGCTGGACGCCGTTGTCGGAGCGCTGGCCCTGGGTGCGCAGAACACGAACCCGCCGCCATCCGATCATTGGGCAACGCGATTCTGGGAAATCGGTCGGGAAGAGCGCGAGCTACACGAAGATCTGGTCGCCGCGCTGAAACTCACCCGCGAGAACCTGCGCGCCTGCCAAGCAACCATCCACCTGTGCGGCGGCTTCGACCCTGCCTATGTGAACGATGCCCAGGCAGCAATGAAGATTGCCGACGCAGTTCTGGCCAAGGCCGGCGCATAACCCATCACCACCTTCTGCCGCCACGCGCGGCATGGAGCATCACATGACCATCCAGTTTTTATCTCACGAGGAGGTTTGCGAGCTCACCGGCGCGCGGACCAAGGCAGGACAGATCCTCAACCTGAAAAAGAACGGCGTCCGCCATACGATTAAAGTGAACGGCTGGCCGAGCGTCACCGCGATGGCGGTCACCGCCATCGGCGCATTTGAATCTGAAAAGCCCGTATGGAAATCACGTAAGGCCAGCTGACATGGGAAGACGACCAAGTAAACCCGGCTCGATCGCCAGGCTGCGGGAGCGCAAGAAAGCCAGCGGCCGGGTGTTCTACTACTACGACACGGGCGGCAAAGACCGAAAGGAAATTCCACTGGGCAGCGACTACGGCTTGGCGATCATGGAGTACGCGAAGCTTGAGCGTGATCGCACCGCAGCCGATCTGGTCGCCAAGGTCATCACGTTCCGCTACGTCGCCGAAAAATACATGGTCGACGTCGTCCCTACCAAAGGCACGGCGACCCAGGCTGACAACAAGCGCGAGCTGAAGAATCTGATCGCTTTCTTCGACGACCCGCCAGCGCCGCTGGAAACGATCGAGCCGTTGCACGTACGCCAGTACCTGACATGGCGCAAGGCCGCACCGGTGCGCGCGAACCGCGAGAAGGCACTGCTCAGCGCCATCTGGAATTACGCCAGGGATAAAGGCTACACCTCCCTAGCCAACCCATGCGCCGGCATCAAGGGAAACAAGGAAACGGGGCGGGACACGTATGTCGAGGATGCGCTGTTCAAACGCGTGCACGACAAGGCAGATGTGGGCCTGCAAGACGCAATGGACCTCGCCTATCTGACCGGGCAACGGGTGACCGATACCCGGCTGATGGACGAGCGCGACGTGCGCGACGGGCAGATTTGGGTGCTGCAGGGCAAGACAAAGGCGAAGCGTCGGATCGAGATAACGGGGGAACTGAAAGTTTTGATTGATCGAATCATGTCCCGGAAATCAGAACACAAGGTCCGCTCGACGCGGCTGATCGTTACAGAGGACGGCACACCGATGACGGTGGCGATGTTGCGAAGGAGGTTTGACTTGGCCAGGGAGGCGGCCGGCGTGCCGAAAGCTGAATTTCAGATGCGTGACTTGCGCGCCAAGGCGGGTACCGACAAGGCCGAATCCAGTGGCGATATCTTGCAAGCCAGAGATCAACTTGGGCATACAACGGTGGTTATGACCGAGCAGTACATCCGCAATCGAAAAGGCAAAAAGGTCATGCCTACCAAATGAATTGCGGACCAAGTTCAAAATTGCGGACCAGAAACAAACAAGGGCTTGCATCAGCTTTCGCCCGCAAACCCTTGATTTAAGATGGTGCCCGAAGCCGGAATCGAACCGGCACGCCCTTACGAGCGGGGGATTTTAAGTCCCATGCGTCTACCAGTTTCGCCATTCGGGCGGTAGCGCGGTGTTGCTTTGCTCAGCCTTGCGGTTGCGATCCTGACAGGATGGCCGCTTGAAAAGCCGAGCGGGGAATATATACATCACGTCCCGGTGAAGCAAGTTTGGAGTGCGCGATTTGAGAACTAAATATCGCTGACCGAGGAAAATCAAAAAGCCTCAGAAATCAGGGAGCTACGGAGTTTGCTTGAAGTAGACGCCGAGGTTACTGGCAAATCGCAGCAACCCGACTGGAAATTGAGACGATAAACTCAAAAGATTCAGACGCTCACCATCACCTTAGCTGCACGGGTGACAGATGTTTCATCGATTGAGATTATGAGCAGGCAACCCAGGACTGGACGGAATGTCTACGCTAAAGGATGGCGCCGAAATCAATAATCAAAGGGTAATCAGCACGCCCCCCCCCCTTCAACCACGATCACGCCTCACAGAACGTCACCAGAGCAGTGCTCAGGGATGTATAAGCAATCAGGAGATTTGATTCCATGCAAATGAGTGACACCGTTCTAAAAGCGTCTTTAAGCCAAGAGGAGCGCTCGGCGATCGCCGAGATCGAAGCGACCACCAATATCCTGCAACTTGTCACCCGTCTGACCGGTACACGCTTTGCCGGCATCGCAAAATTCACTGAAACAGAGTGGATCGTTTGTTCGGCGTACGATCCGATTGAACTGGGAATAAATGTCGGCGATACGCTGGATCTGGAAACCACCCTTTGCAGTGAGTTTCGACGAAATCCGCAAGCCCTCTTCCTTCCACAAATCAGCCAGGATGGACGACTTTCGTCACGTCCTGTGGTGAAGCAATATTCGATTGAAAGCTACGCAGGCGCGCCTGTTTTCCTGCCGGACGGGAGACTCTGGGGTGCCTTATGTGCTCTGGACTCAAGGGCTGTTCTGTTTGACAACCCCGATCTTGCAGAGACATTGACGCTGTTCGCGCGGCTCATTGGCTGCATCTTTTTCTCGAATCTCACGGTGGAAGGTGCCAGCCACATCCAGACCGGATCGTGCTTGACTGATTGACCCTCCGCAAACATGTGAATACCAGTTTTTTGCAGACAACAAAAAACCCCGTAGATCATTGATCTACGGGGTTTTTGATAGTGGAGGCCGAGGTCGGAATCGAACCGGCGTAGGTGGATTTGCAATCCACTGCATAACCATTTTGCTACTCGGCCTCAAAGTATTCGCTGTCAGTAGCACAACAACAAACACTGTACAAATTGGAGCGGGAAACGAGACTCGAACTCGCGACCCCGACCTTGGCAAGGTCGTGCTCTACCAACTGAGCTATTCCCGCTTGGTGTGGCGCATTCTATAGAATTAAGATGCCCCGTCAACCCCTTGATTCAAAAAACTTTTATTTCTTTTCGACATCGGTCTTCAGGTGCGGCCAGGCAGCGCGAAGGTATTGAACCATCGACCACAGGGTCAGCCCTGCCGATACGATCAGCAGCGTATAACCGAGCACGACCCAGAAGCTGAATGCCTTTGGATGAGCCAGCAGAATCACCAGCGCGAGCATCTGCGCAGCGGTTTTCCATTTGCCCAGATTGGAAACGGCTACCTGCGCTCGTGCGCCGAGTTCGGCCATCCATTCGCGCAGTGCCGAAATCACGATCTCACGACCGATGATGACCGCCGCTGGCAGCGTCAGCCAAAGATTGCCGTGTTCCTGCACCAGCAAGACCAGGGCAACAGCGACCATCAGCTTGTCGGCGACCGGATCGAGAAACGCCCCGAACGGTGTGCTCTGCTCCAGTCGGCGCGCCAGGTAACCATCGAGCCAGTCGGTTGCGGCCGCGAAGGCGAACACCGAAGCGGAGGCCATGTAACTCCACTCGTAGGGCAGATAGAACAGCAAAATAAAGATCGGGATGAGCAGGACGCGTAGAACGGTAATCAGATTAGGGATATTCATCGGCACAACTGGCTACGAGGTGAAGGGGCATTCTACTCACTATGCAGGTTCGCATAAATCGACTCAGCGAGCTTTTTACTGATCCCCGGGGCTTTGGCGATCTCTTCGATGCTTGCACGAGACAGCTCCTGCAATCCACCAAAATGTTTCAACAGGTCACGGCGGCGGGTCGGCCCTACCCCTGCCACGCCTTCCAGCGTTGAGGTTCGGCGGGTCTTGCCGCGACGAGCGCGGTGCCCCGTAATTGCGAAGCGGTGCGCCTCATCGCGGATCTGCTGAATCAGGTGCAAGGCGGGTGAATCGCCGCGCAAGGTGAACTCGTGGGCTGCATCATTCAGATACAACGTTTCGAAACCGGCCTTGCGCGTGGCGCCCTTGGCAACGCCTAACAGGATCAGATCCGGCACAGCCAGTTCGTTGAGCACATCACGGGCCATCGACAATTGGCCTTTGCCACCGTCGACCAGCAGGATGTCCGGCAACTTGCCCTCGCCGTCCTTGAGTTTGCTGAAGCGGCGAGTCAACGCCTGGTGCATGGCCGCGTAGTCGTCGCCGGCGGTGACGCCTTCGATGTTGTAGCGGCGGTAATCCGACTTGATCGCGCCTTCCGGCCCGAACACCACGCAAGAGGCCACAGTGGCTTCGCCGCTAGAATGACTGATGTCATAGCATTCCAGGCGTTGCGGCGGTTCATCCAGATTCAGCACTTCGGCCAGCGCATCGAATCGCGCGGCGGTGTGCTGACGGTTGGCCAGACGCGCGCCCAACGCTTGCTCAGCGTTGGTCACGGCCAGTTGCTGCCAGCGCGCACGGGTACCGCGCACCCGATGACTGATGGCCAACTCACGGCCGCGCAAGGTGTGAATCCCTTCGATCAACGCCGGGAAGTCTTCGTGAACCACGTTGACGATCAGTTCGCTCGGCAGATCGCGTTCGGGGCTACTGATGTAGTACTGACCGAGGAATGCTGCCATGACCTCGGAAACGTCTTCCTCAATGCCGACCTGCGGGAAGAAATTCTTGCTGCCGAGCACGCGCCCGCCGCGCACGCTGATCAGGTGGACACAGGCGCCGCCTGGGTTGACGAATGCGGCAATAACGTCGATATCGCCGGTTCCGCCTTCCATGCTCTGCTGGTCCTGCACCCGGCGCAGCAAGGCAATCTGGTCGCGCAATTCGGCCGCGCGTTCGAATTCGAGATTGATCGCTGCCTCTTCCATCGCGGTGGACAGCTCGTTGGTCAGCGCGTGGCTGCGACCTTCGAGGAACATCACCGAGTGGCGCACGTCTTCGGCGTAGACGTCAGGCTCGACCAGGCCCACGCATGGCGCCTTGCAGCGTTTGATCTGGTATTGCAGGCACGGACGGGTGCGATTCTTGTAATAGCTGTCCTCGCACTGGCGGACGAAAAAGGTTTTTTGCAGGATGCTCAGGCTTTCACGTATGGCGCCGGCACTCGGATAGGGGCCGAAATACTTGCCCTTGGCCTTTTTGGCGCCGCGATGGATGCTCAGGCGCGGAAACTGTCCGTCGGAGAGAAACACGTACGGATAGGATTTATCGTCGCGCAGCAGGATGTTGTACGGCGGGCGCCACTCCTTGATCAGCGTCTGTTCCAGCAGCAGCGCTTCGGTTTCGTTGGCGGTGATGGTCGTCTCGACCTGAGCGATACGCCCTACCAGTGCAGCCGTTTTCGGCGCCAGCCCGGTCTTGCGAAAGTAGCTCGCCAGACGTTTCTTCAGGTTTTTCGCCTTGCCGACATACAGCAGGCGCGCCTCGCTGTCGAACATGCGATAGACGCCCGGGCGACCGCTGACGGTCGACAGGAAAGCACTGGAATCAAATGTCTCGGTCATGGTCAGGCGCTGGCATCCACCATGCCGTGACGCACCGCGAGCAGTGTCAGCTCGACGTCGCTGCTGATCGAAAGCTTCTCGAAAATGCGGTAGCGGTAGGTGTTCACGGTTTTCGGCGACAGGCACAACTTGTCGGAAATGATCTGGACCTTCTGGCAGCCGACAATCATCAAGGCAATCTGGATTTCCCGCTCCGACAAGGCATCGAACGGCGAATCATTGGTTGGCTGGAATGATTTGATCGCCAACTGCTGAGCGATCTGGGGACTGATGTAACGCTGCCCGGCGAAAACCAGCCGAATGGCCTGAACCATTTCCGGGAGACCCGCCCCCTTGGTCAGGTAACCGGCGGCGCCGGCCTGCAGCAAACGCGTCGGGAAAGGGTCTTCCTCGCACACCGTAACGGCAACCACCTTGATGTCCGGGTGGCTGCGCAGCAGTTTCCGTGTGGCCTCGAGGCCGCCGATGCCGGGCATCTTGACGTCCATGAGCACTACGTCAGGCTTCAATTCACGGGCTTTGATCAGGGACTCTTCACCTGACTCGGCCTGACCCACCACCTGCAGGCCATCGATATCGGCCAGCATCCGTGTAATGCCTGTACGAACGAGATCATGGTCGTCGACCACTAGCACCCTAATCAAGCAGACACCTCGCGATATGGTCTTATTGGGATGCCGGACACCTTAGCAAAAAGTGCCAGACAGACCTAGCGGAAAGCCGCATTTAAAAAGTTTCAATTCGTCATTCAGGGCTTGCCGGCTGTGGGTTTCAGAGCACAGCTGTACTCAAATCGAGCTGCATTCTGAGGAAACACTCATCCCTGCCCACGATGTGCAGTCCTTTAGATGCATACAGTTTTTGCGCCGGGTTATTGTCAAACACTGTCAGCCGCAGTGCCGGTCGCCTTGCCTGCCGAGCCATCTCGATCACCTGATCAATGGCCCAGGAACCGGCGCCCTGCCCTTGCCACGGATGATCAATCTGCAATTCGCGTATGTACAGCGCTCGGGCATCCTCGCTCAGACTGACAAAGCCGATCAGCAGTTCATCCTGGAGGATCATCCAGTTCTCACGATACTGCCAGCCTGCGTCGAATGCCTCGTCCTGCCACAACAGATCGTGGTCAATGTAATAGCGCAGCATGTTGCGACAGGTCAGATCCCGCGCAAACGCAAGATCATCATGGGTGGCATGCCGAATTCGATAACTCATTCAGCTCTCTCCAATCGTAAAAATGTACTTTAACCAGATCGTTTACCAGTGATAGCCGTTTCGCTCGGCACGCAATAGCATTTTCTGATTGCTGACGCGTATCAGCGTCGAGTAAGCTCGGCGTATTCATCGGAGACAGACCATGTTCAACGCCCCTTCACAGTCTTGCATCGCCAGCGCCTCGCGCTCGATTGCGGCTGCGTGGGTGAACGACGCCTGCGCTCCAGACAACTTTTATTTTGGGTATTGGTTTAGCCACTGGCGCGCCTGATACCCAAACGGCGCCCATGATAACGGGTCGCCTACCAGAGATTTCTCAACCCCCGGTCGGCCTCCCGACCGGGGGTTTTGTTTTTTCAGGCCCATCACTTTCAGCGACACACCACATTTCGAGGATTCCACCGTGAACTACGCCACTTATTACCGTTACGACAGCTTCAGCGCCTGGCGATTTACCAGCCTCCGCTCGGGACAGCCTGCCGCCTCCGATCGGTCACCTACCGGTGGCAAACACACACGCCTAGCCAGTACGGCCATTTGTCGAACACCCCAGTAGGGCCGAGTGCGCGGGAAAAACCCGCCATCCGCCCAGGAAGACCGAACATGAACTCTTCAGTTTCCGCTTTGCCGCTGTCCACCCTCGATTCTGCCAACGAAGCGCTGACCTTGCGCCTGCCCAGCTCGTTGCAGCTCAAACAGCAATTACCGCTCAGCCACTCCCTGCATCAGCAGGTCAATGCCCATCGCCAGGCGGTGCGCGCCATCCTCGACGGTGAAGACCCGCGCCTGCTGGTCATCGTTGGCCCCTGCTCCATCCATGATCCGCAGTCGGCAATCGAATACGCCAGCAAACTCGCTCGACTGGCCGAAGATGTCAGCAGTGAAATGCTGCTGGTCATGCGTGCCTACGTCGAAAAGCCGCGAACGACGATCGGCTGGAAAGGTCTGGCCTACGATCCGCATCTGGACGGCACTGACGATATGGCTGCCGGTCTGACGCTGTCGCGCGAACTGATGCTGGAAATGATCCAGCTCGGACTACCGGTCGCTACCGAACTCCTGCAACCCATGGCCGCCAACTACTTTGATGACCTGCTGAGCTGGGTGGCCATTGGTGCCCGCACCACCGAATCGCAAATCCACCGCGAAATGGCCAGCGGCCTGAACATGCCGGTGGGCTTCAAGAACGGCACCGACGGCGGCGCCGCCGTTGCTGTCGACGCCATGCGCTCGGCAGCCCATCCGCATCGGCACTTCGGCGTCGACAGCCAAGGGCATCCGGCGATCGTGCAGACAGCCGGCAACGCTGACACCCACATCGTGCTGCGCGGTGGCCATCAGGGGCCGAACTACGATGCAACCAGCGTGGCCAACATCAGCGCCGAGCTCAGCCGACTGAAGATCCCCAGCCGGATCATGGTCGATTGCAGCCATGCCAACAGCGGCAAGGATCCACTGCGCCAGCCAGCAGTCTTCAATGACGTCCTTGAACAACGCCTGCGGGGAAACCACTCGCTGATCGGCATGATGCTGGAATCTCACCTGTTCGAAGGCTGCCAGCCGCTGAGCAGTTCTCTAAGCTACGGCGTATCGATCACCGACGGCTGCCTCGGCTTCGATGCAACTGAGCGATTGCTGACCGATGCCGCACGACGCGTCGCGCAAGCCAAACGTTGATCGAACCGCCCTCCCGCTCATTCAAAGCGCGGAGGGCCGGCATTCACTGGCAAAGCCTCCACGCTGATTTGCCTAACGGGGGATTGCTGACTGACATCGTCCAGACGCTCCACGGTGTAGGCGATCTGCACCGTTGTGCCGTGATGTTCACGCCAGAACCGGTGAGGGACAATGAAACACACGGCTTGACCAGCCGTCTCCCGCGTAATTTCAAGATCATCCCGGTGACTGAAGAACTCACCGTCACACTTGAGATAGACCAACTCATCCTCTTGCACCTGCGCCCCTTCGATGAGAACGGAAACACCGTCGACCGAATCCTTCAGTGACAACACGTTTTCAACTGCCTCAACGACATCCGGCGCAGGCAATTGCGCACGCACTGCAGGCCCGAGGAAAACCGTGGCAGGCTCGGACGCTCGAACCGTTCCACAGCGTTGTTCGACACGGTAGGCGACGACCACTTCACCACCTCGGTGAGCTTCGATGTAGCTCCCCGGCACCCAGAACGACAGGCATTGCGCGACGGAGTAGGCCTCCACGTTCAATGAGTCGGTAAAGATCTCGGGCGAGGTATCGCCGTGCCAGGACAACATCACCCGATCACCCGCCGACATCCTCGCGTAAGGCTGCAGAGTCACCAAG
Organism: Pseudomonas sp. RG1; assembly: GCF_025910115.1. NCBI lineage: Bacteria > Pseudomonadati > Pseudomonadota > Gammaproteobacteria > Pseudomonadales > Pseudomonadaceae > Pseudomonas > Pseudomonas sp. RG1. The sequence goes on along the minus strand of NZ_JAPCIK010000020.1, from coordinate 7,758 downwards.
GTGCCCTCGGCCACTCGCGATGGCTCCAGCGCTCCGTTTACCGAGCCTTCGATCTGTGGCGCCAACAATTGCGTGCGCATATCGCCCACAGACAGTTGCAGGCGTGCAGATTCCACTGCCTTTGGCGCGGACGCACTTTGCAGTGTCCAGTAAACCTCCAGCGAGCCTCCATCCAGCGCAGCCACATGCATGGCCTTGATGACGAAGATTACGTCCCTGCCGACCTGAGCCTGGCTGATGAATCGAACACTCTCGTATTGATAGGCGAAGCCTTCGATATCCAGCCCCTCCCAATACAGCGTCAACTGATCGCCGCAGCTCATGTTGGCATAAGGAGAAATGCGAACGATGGCTTTGACCAGTGAAGGATCCAACACGCTCCCACTGAGCCCATCAATCATCGGCGCGACAAGAGTTTCGATGGACACTTCGGCAACCATCGGCTGACGCATCCGCCAGCAAAACTCGACTTCATGGCTATTCATTTTCGTTTCCACTCCCTGGAAAACGTGCCGCCCCGAATGGCGACACTGACATCTACATTGAGGACTTCTTCGAATGTTCTTGATGTCAGCCGAATACACCGCAACGACGGCGCAAGCGCTACTCGCAAGGTAGGCAACCGGGGCGTTCGCGCTGTTATGCCGACAAACGACCCACTGAACTTCCGATTCGGATTTCACAGCTCTCCGAAATTTCGTACGCCTCGTAGTCCATTTTCAAACACAACGCGAAGCCTCTTCGTACTTCCTCAGCGACAGGGGTGTTTTAGAGTGGCTCGGTGATTTCCCGATGAACTTCTACGAAAAAGGTAAGAACATGCAACGGAATGCTACAACTCGTTATCCAATCCTGTTGGTCCACGGTCTGTTCGGGTTCGAGCGTATCGGTCATTTCGAGCTGTTCCATGACGTCAAATCCGCGCTGAAAGCGGCCGGCTGTCGTTTGTTTGTTCCACACCTTTCGGCCACCCACGACAATGAAATCAGGGGCGAGCAACTGCTGTCACAGATTGCTTGCGTACTGCGAGGCACAGGCGCGAAGAAAGTCAACCTTATAGGACACAGTCAGGGCGCACTCGCTGCACGCTATGCGGCGGCGCTTGCACCAGACGTCGTCGCTTCGGTCACCTCCGTCAGTGGCCCGAACCATGGCTCGGAGCTCGCCGACTTCCTGCGCAAGGCACTGGTCCCGGGCAAGCTGCCGGAGGTCGTTGCACAAAACGTGGCGACGCAATTTGCCGATTTGTTGTCGCTGCTCAGTGGCAGCGTGGCACTGCCACAGAATGCAGTGGCCGCACTCAACGCACTGACCACCGTCGGCGTCGGTCAATTCAATGACAAATTCCCACAAGGCCTGCCACACACCTGGGGCGGTCACGGCCCGGAGCAAGTCAACGGTGTGCGTTACTACTCGTGGAGCGGGATTGTTGCGCAATCCAGGCTGCCGGCGCTGGATCCGGTTCAAGCAACCTGCCGCGTCCTGTCGCAGTATTTCACCACCGAACCCCAGCAGAATGACGGCTTCGTCGGACGCTTCAGTAGCCATCTCGGCCAAGTGATCCGCTCTGATTATCCAATGGATCACCTGGCTAGTTTGCGGCGCAGCCCGGGCGTAACCGCGTCTTCGGCGGACCCTATCGAGCTGTACGTCGAGCATGCCCAGCGCCTGCGTGCGGCGGATCTTTGAGTAGAGTCAGGGAATCAGAATGGAACTTTGCCGAGAATTCACCGACTGATTCCGGTACGCTCCACCTTTTATTGAAACAGTTCGGAGAATTCCCCATGGCCAAAGCCACTGCCCGCCACATCCTGGTTTCCAGCGAAGACAAGTGCAACGAACTCAAGGCTCAGATCGAAGCCGGCGCCGATTTTGCTGAAGTCGCCAAAGCCAACTCCAGCTGCCCATCCAGCCGTCAGGGCGGTGACCTGGGTTCGTTCGGTCCTGGCCAGATGGTCAAGGAATTCGACACCGTGGTGTTCAGCGCGCCGATCAACGTCGTGCAAGGCCCGGTGAAGACCCAGTTCGGTTACCACCTGCTGGAAGTCACCAGCCGTCAGGACTGATTCGTCGTCCTGTTGCTGACAACGGCCCACCCTTTGGTGGGCCGTTGTGTTTCGGTTACATATACGGCTGGCGAGTGGCGCGCGGCTCGCGTACAACTTGCGCTTATCGATTTTGCGTTCCAAGGCTGACGATGCGACTGGTTTTTCCCACACTGATGCTCACCGCCCTCGCCTTTCTCATTGGCGCCGCTGGCGTGAACGCTGCCCCGCAACACGCACTGACCGTTTACGGCGAACCGGCCAAATACCCCGCCGGCTTCGGCCATTTCGACTACACCAACCCGCAGGCGCCGAAGGGTGGGACGATGCGGCGCTCGGCAATCGAAATCGGCCACTTCGATCATCTGCTGCCCTATATAGACAAAGGCATCGGCGTGACGCAGATCGACGGCCTGCTGTATTCGCCACTTGCCCAGCGCTCGCTGGATGAGCCCTACACGGTGTACGGTCTGGTGGCGGAAAAAATGGAACGCTCGGAAGACGGTCTGTCGCTGCGCTTTTTCATCAACCCGAAGGCGCGCTTTGCCGATGGCAAACCGATTACCGCCGAAGACGTTCGCTACACCTACAACTTGCTAATGACCCAGGGCAGCCTGCGTTATCGCACCCAGTTTGCCGACGTCAAAGGCGTCGAGATCGAGGCGCCGCTGACCGTGCGCTTCGACTTCAAAAGCAACGAAAACCGCACCCTGCCCCTGGATATCGCGACCCTGCCGGTGTTCCCCGAACACTGGTGGAAGAGTCGCGATTTCGCCGGCGGCGGTGGTTATGAGCCGCCGCTGGGCAGCGGGCCGTACCGGGTCGGCAAGGTCGACTCCGGGCGCAGCATCACTTTCGAACGCAATGGCGACTGGTGGGGCAAGGACCTGCCGGTCAGTCGCGGCCTGTACAACTTCGACCATTTCAGTATCGAGTACTTCGGCGACACCGACGTCGCCCGTCAGGTGCTGCGTGGCGGTGCCTATGACTACAACCGCGAGTTTTCCGCGACCGGCTATTCGATCGGCTACGACAGTCCCGCCCTCAGCGATGGCCGTTTACAGAAGGCCCACCTCGCCACTGAAGCGCCGCAATCGGCCCAGGGTTTCGTGTTCAATCTGCAAAAGCCGATGTTCCAGGACCGCCGGGTACGCCAGGCACTGGCGATGCTCTGGGACTTCGAATGGAGCAACCGGCAGATGATGCGCAACGTCTATATCCGCCAGCAGAGCTACTTTTCCAATACCGATCTCGCTGCCCGGCAGTTGCCCGACGCTCAAGAGCTGAAGATTCTCGAACCGCTGCGCGGTCAGGTGCCTGAGGAAGTGTTCAGCAAAGTCTTCGAGGCGCCGAAGACCGACGGCAGCGGCATCATCCGTGACAAGCAGTTGCAAGCCCTGCAACTGCTTGAGCAGGCCGGCTGGAAACCGGATGGCGATCAACTGGTCAACGGCGCCGGCGAGCCGCTGAGCTTCACTTTTCTGGTCAGCCAGAACGGCATGGACCGCCTGCTGTTGCCATACAAGCGCACGCTGAAGCAGATCGGCATCGAGCTGAATATCCGTCGCATCGACGCCTCGCAATACGTCAATCGCCTGATGAGTCGCGACTATGACATGATCGTCACCGGCTATCCCGTTACCACGTCTCCGGGCGGTGAGTTGCTCAACTATTTCGGCTCGGCAGCGGCCAACGATCCCGGCGCGAACAATTACATGGTGTTGAAAAACCCGGCGGTCGACACCTTGATCAACGGCCTGATCCGCGCCTCTACTCAGTCGGACATGCTGCATTACGCCCATGCGCTGGACCGGGTGCTGCAATGGAATTACTACTGGATTCCCAACTATTACCCGCCGGGCACCTCGACCGTGTGGTGGAACCGCTTCGGCATTCCCACGGTGCAGGCGAGCAATGACGAAGCCATCGAGAGCTGGTGGGAAATCAGCCGCACGCCACTGACCAATCAGCAGATGACCGCCGAGAAAATCAGTCGCGGCAGACCCGGAGGGCCGCACTGATGTGGGGTTACATACTGCGGCGCCTGCTGCTGATCATTCCGACGCTCGTGATCATCCTGCTGGTCAATTTCGTCATCATCCAAGCCGCGCCCGGCGGACCAGTGGAACAAGCCATCGCCCATCTGCAAGGCATTGGCGGCGCCAGTGTCGGCGGCGGAGCCGGCGAGACATCGAGCAACGCTTCGCGCGCCAGCCGTGGCCTCGATCCGCAATTGATCAAGGACATTGAAAAACAGTACGGCTTCGACAAACCGGCCCACGAGCGCCTGTGGCTGATGCTGAAGAATTACGCGCAATTGGACTTCGGCAAGAGCTTCTTCCGTGGTGCAACAGTCACCGACCTGATTCTGGAAAAGATGCCGGTGACCATTTCGCTCGGATTGTGGGCGACACTGATCACCTATCTGGTGTCGATCCCGCTGGGCATCCGCAAGGCTGTGCACCACGGCAGCCATTTCGACATCTGGAGCAGCACGGCGATCATCATCGGTTACGCCATGCCGGCGTTTCTGTTCGCGATGTTCCTGATCGTGGTATTCGCCGGCGGTACTTCGTTGAACTGGTTTCCGGTGCGCGGACTGGTTTCGGACAACTTCGAATCGCTATCGACCCTGGGCAAGATCGCCGATTACTTATGGCATCTGGTGCTGCCGGTCACCGCGCTGGTGATCGGTGGATTCGCGACCTTGACGATCCTTACAAAAAACTCGTTCCTCAATGAAATCACCCGACAGTATGTAGTAACGGCTCGCGCCAAAGGCTTGAGCGAACGCCGCGTGCTGTACGGACACGTGTTTCGCAACGCCATGCTGTTGGTGGTCTCGGGGATACCTCAGGCGTTCATCAGTGTGTTTTTCGCCGGCTCACTGCTGATCGAAGTGATCTTCTCCCTCGATGGCCTTGGGCGCATGAGTTACGAAGCAGCGGTATCGCGGGACTATCCAGTGGTGTTCGGTTCGCTGTTCATCTTCACCCTGTTCGGCCTGCTGATAAAACTGATCGGCGACCTCTGCTACACCCTGGTCGACCCGCGTATCGACTTTGCCGCGAGGAATGCCTGATGTTCAAGCTCTCGCCTTTGGGTCGTCGCCGTTTCGAACGCTTCAAGAAAAACCGTCGTGGCTGGTGGTCGCTGTGGCTGTTCATCGGCCTGTTCCTGCTGACGCTGGGTGGCGAATTGATCGCCAACGACAAACCGTTGATGGTCAGTTATCAGGGCCAATGGTACTTCCCGGTGTTCAAGCGCCATACCGAACAGGAATTCGGCGGGCAACTGCCGTTCCAGGCCGATTACCGCAGCGAGTACGTGCAGAATCTGATACGCAAGGACGGTGGCTGGTTGCTGTTCCCGCCGATTCCGTTCAGCGACGACACGCCCAACTATGACCTGAACAAACCGGCGCCGAGTCCGCCGACTTCGGTCAATTGGCTGGGCACCGACGATCAGGCGCGCGATGTGCTGGCGCGGGTCATCTTTGGTGCTCGGGTATCGATTCTGTTTGCCCTGATGCTGACTTTCGTCAGCGCGCTGATCGGCATCGCCGCCGGCGCATTGCAGGGGTATTACGGTGGCTGGGTCGACCTGCTCGGACAGCGCGTGCTGGAAGTCTGGTCGGGGCTGCCAGTGTTGTATCTACTGATCATCCTTTCCGGGTTCGTCGAGCCGAATTTCTGGTGGCTGCTGGGGATCATGGCGCTGTTTTCCTGGTTGGCGCTGGTGGACGTGGTGCGCGCCGAGTTCCTGCGCGGGCGCAATCTGGAATACGTCAAAGCCGCACGCGCCCTGGGCCTGACTGACCGCAAGGTGATCTTCCGGCACATTCTGCCCAACGCAATGAACGCGACGCTCAGCTACCTGCCGTTCATTCTGACCGGTGCCATTTCAACGCTGACCGCGCTGGATTTTCTCGGCTTCGGCATGCCGGCCGGCAGTGCCTCGCTGGGTGAACTGATCGGTCAGGGCAAGCAGAACCTGCAAGCGCCGTGGCTGGGTTTGACAGCGTTCTTCACCCTGGCGTTGATCCTTTCGTTATTGGTATTCATCGGCGAAGCGTTGCGCGACGCTTTTGACCCTCGATCCTGAAGCGTGACCATGACTGAAAACCTGATTGAAATCCGCAACCTCAATGTCGCCTTCCATGGCCAGACCGTGGTGCGTGACCTGTGCCTGGATATCCGCCCCGGTGAGTGCCTGGCGCTGGTCGGCGAATCGGGCTCGGGGAAATCGGTGACCGCGCATTCGATCCTGCAACTGCTGCCCGAGAGTGAAGCGCAAACCCGTGGCAGCATCCGCTATCGCGGGCAAGAATTGCTCGGTGCTGATCCGAAGGTCTTGCGAGAACTGCGCGGCAATCGCATCGCCATGATCTTTCAGGAGCCGATGACTTCGCTCAATCCGTTGCACACCATCGAAAAGCAGATTGGCGAAACCCTGTTGCTGCACCGCGGCCTCGGCGGCAAACAAGCGCAGCAGCGCATTCTCGAATTGCTCGGACTGGTCGGCATTCAAAAGCCCAAGGAACGGTTGAAAGCCTATCCGCATCAGCTCTCTGGCGGGCAACGGCAACGGGTGATGATCGCCATGGCCCTGGCCTGCGAACCGGAGTTGTTGATCGCTGATGAGCCGACCACGGCGCTGGATGTCACCGTGCAGCGCAAGATTCTCTTGCTGCTCAAGTCCTTGCAACAGCGGCTCGGCATGTCGCTGCTGCTGATCAGTCACGATCTCAATCTGGTGCGCAGCATCGCGCAGCGGGTGTGCGTGATGAAGGCTGGCGAGATCGTCGAGCAGGCACCCTGCGAAACCCTGTTTACCGAACCCAAACACCCTTACAGCTGCGTGCTGTTGAACGCAGAGCCGGAAGGTGAAGCCCTGCCCCGTGACGAACGTGAAAATGTGCTGGAGGTCGCGGACCTGCGCGTCGATTTCCAGGTCGGCGGCGGGTTGTTCAGGCGCAAGCAGTATCTGCGCGCGGTCGATGGCATCAGTCTGAATATTCAGCGCGGCAAGACATTGGGCATTGTTGGCGAGTCTGGTTCGGGCAAGTCGACGCTGGGTCAGGCGATCCTGCGTTTGCTGGATTCCGAGGGCAGCATTCGCTTTCAGGGCGAAGCGCTGGATGGCCTCAATCAAAAGCAGCTGCGCCCGTGGCGGCGGCAGATGCAGGTGGTGTTTCAGGACCCGTTTGGCAGCCTCAGCCCGCGCATGTCTGTTGCACAGATCATCAGCGAAGGTCTCGAAGTGCATTGCGAGTCGACCGCAAACGAATGTGATAAGCAAGTGATTCGCGTGCTCAAGGAAGTCGGCCTCGACCCGGAAAGCCGCCATCGCTACCCGCATGAATTTTCCGGCGGCCAACGCCAGCGCATCGCCATCGCCCGGGCCTTGGTGCTGAAACCGGCGCTGATCCTGCTCGATGAACCGACCTCGGCCCTCGACCGCACCGTACAGAAACAAGTGGTCGCCCTGCTCCGTGATTTGCAGGAAAAATACGGTTTGACCTACCTGTTCATCAGCCATGATTTGGCGGTGGTGCGCGCGTTGGCACACGACATGATCGTGATCAAGGACGGCCAGGTGGTCGAGCGTGGTGCCAGTCACGACGTGTTTGACAACCCGCAGCATCCCTACACCAAAGAGCTGCTGGCGGCGGCGCATCCGGGGTAGGTTTTTTCTGTAAATCCGCGGCGCG